>JBJTMU010000091.1:0-3583 GCA_046070685.1 Flavobacteriales bacterium
GTGGAATGTTAAACGGACTTTTGACATTAAGAGGAGCTTGGGACAGAGTACGTGATGACATTTTGTTAAAATTCATGGTGGTTGCCTTGACATGTTACGGTATGTCCACGTTCGAAGGACCAATGCTTTCATTGAAAAATATAAATGTCATTTCCCACTTTACGGATTGGACCATCGCTCACGTTCATATTGGTGGACTAGGATGGAATGGAATGTTGACATTTGGAATGTTATACTGGTTGTTCCCACGTTTATACAACACGAAATTGTATTCCACGAAAATGGCAAATCAACATTTCTGGATTGCTACTTTAGGGATTATTTTATACGCCATCCCAATGTACATTGCTGGATTCATGCAAGGATTGATGTGGCAAGAGTTCAAACCAGACGGAACATTAGCGAATAACTTCGTGGATACAGTGATTGAAATGAAACCTTTCTTCTATTTAAGATCTTTGGGTGGATTATTATACTTAAGCGGAGCCATTTTAATGTTCTACAACTTAGTGAAAACGGCGAAATCAGGTTCATTGGTAGCAAACGAAGAAACAGAGGCGGTTGTTACCAAAGACTTACACGTTCATTCAAAAGGAGAATACTGGCACAAAGTAATTGAGCGCAAGCCTATTCAATTCATGATCTTGAGTTTGGTAATTGTGGCAATTGGAGGTATTGTTGAGATTATTCCAACCATGATTGTTAAAAGCAATGTACCAACGATCACAAGTGTGAAGCCTTACACGCCACTTGAATTGTATGGTCGTGACATTTACATTCGAGAAGGATGTTACAATTGTCACTCTCAATTAATTCGCCCGTTGCGATTTGAAACAGTACGCTACGGAGCATATTCCAAATCAGGAGAATTCGTATATGATCACCCATTCCAATGGGGTTCTAAACGAACTGGACCAGACTTAGCGCGTGAAGGTGGTGTGCGTGGAAATATTTGGCACTTCAATCACATGATTCGTCCAAAAGTGATTACACCTGGATCCATTATGCCAGCTTATCCATGGATGCGCGAAGACAATATGGACATCTCCAATATCGATGCGAAAATTCGAGCAATGCAAACACTTGGTGTTCCTTATCCAAAAGGATACGATCTAAAAGCGAAAGCAGATTTACAAGCTCAAGCACATTTGATTGCAGAGGATATTGTGAATACGACGAATCAAGTTGCCTTGAAAGGAAGAAGTAAAACGGAATTGATTAAGGACATCGAACAGAAAGACATCGTTGCCATTATCGCTTACTTACAACGCTTAGGTACTGATGTTAAAGTGAAACCGTCAAAATAACCGACATGCTGAGATTCATTAAACACAATTTAACAAGTATGCTCAATGTGGAGATTTATCCATTGATATCCTTGATCATTTTCACACTTTTCTTCGCTGTGATGCTTTGGTACGTGATTAAAATGTCCAAAAACCGAGTAAACGAAATGAGTGCGATGCCATTAGATTTAGACGAGAATACGAACACAAACCATACATACCATGAAAATTAAATTCACATCACTTACGTTCGTTGCGCTATTGATCAGTCTCTTTGCGCAAGAGAAACTATATGCCGTTGACGGTGGACAATTGTTTAAATCACGTTGTAATATGTGTCACATGGTGGACAAAAACTCTACTGGACCAAAATTACAAGGGGCGAAACAAAAATGGATGGATGCTGGAGAGGGAGATATGATTTATGAATGGGTAAATAATTCTTCTGCACTCATTGCTTCCGGTAAAAGTGCGCGTGCCAAAGAAATCTCTGGATTTAGCCCAACAGCGATGCCTCCCCAAGCCGTTTCAAAAGAGGAAATTGATGCCATTTTAACATTTGTGGATGCGCCACCTGTTGTCGCAACAAAAACTCCGAGTGATTCAACTGCAACTGCAGCAACTACGGCTGCTCCAACGGATTATGTGGGAAATTTATCCATCTTTAATTGGATGATTTTCTTGATGGTCATATTGATTATTATCATTATTGTTCTGGCTGGTTCAATTATGACCTTTGTACGATCCGATTACTTCAAATCAAAAGTTGCCGAAATGGGAAATCAGTCCAAATTACTTCTGATCATAATAACTACTGGTTCTTTATTTATGAGTAACCAATCATACGCGCTCAATTTTATGGAGGCTGGAGAGGCTGAAAAAGGAATGCCTTGGCTTCAAGTAGAAAACACTGATTTGTATGCCTTGCTTGTGGTGAATATTATTCTATTGATTGTTGTTCTTTATTTGCGCCATTTATTCAACCAAATGGTGGCAATGGTTCGACCGAAAAAAGAAGTAGTAGAGGCACCTGTTACCGAAACATTTAAAAAAGTAAACGCCATTTTAACAGATGCTGTTCCAATTGAAGAAGAACACACGATTTTAATGGAGCATGAATATGATGGAATCCGTGAATTGGACAACAATCTACCACCATGGTGGGTATGGGGCTTCTTTGCAACGATTGTTTTTGCCTTCATTTACATTATTAATTACCATGTTCTCGGTGTTTCTGACTTACAAGAAAAAGCCTATAACAAAGAAATGGCGAAAGCGGATAAAGAAATCGCTGCCTATCGTGCAAAAATGGCAATGGACGTCGATGAAACAAATGCTACGTTGATGACTGATCCGTCCGATTTAGCCGCGGGAAAAACAACTTTCGGTGTGAATTGTGTAACATGTCACAAAGCGGATGGTTCTGGAGATGTTGGTCCAAACTTAACAGATAAAAACTGGATTTATGGTTACGACATTAAAGATGTCTTTGCAACGATTAAACTTGGACGACCGAATGGAATGCCAACGCATGACGCCTTATTGAATCCAATTCAAATTCAACAAGTGGCATCTTATGTGCTTTCTTTGAAAGAAGTTGCGAACGGAAAACCAGCACAAGGTGATATCATTGAAAAATAATTAAATCGTATGTTATGAGCGAGCAGGATGAGGCTTTCCGTGACCGGATTGCCACAGTGAATGAAAAAGGAAGACGTATTTGGATATTTCCCAAAAAACCTTCCGGATCGTTCTACAATAAGCGTAAAATCTTAAGTTACCTCCTACTCGCACTACTTTTTGGTGGACCTCATATCAGAATTGGTTCAGAACCTTTTCTCTTGTTAGACATCATTCACCGCAAATTTGTCATCTTTGGACAAGTCTTTTGGCCACAAGATATGTACTTATTTGCCATATTATTTATCATTGGCGTTGTCTTTGTCATTTTCTTTACGATCATATTCGGACGCCTATTTTGTGGATGGGTTTGTCCACAAACCATCTTCATGGAAATGTTGTTTCGTCGCATCGAATATTTGATTGATGGTGATTGGACAGAGCAAAAAAGACTAGAAAAGAGTCCTTGGAATCGAGAGAAAATTTTCAAACGAACACTTAAGCACGTCATCTTTTGGTGGATTTCATTCTTGATTGCCAATACTTTCCTGGCTTACATCATCGGTTCCGATGCACTTTGGAAAATTCAAACGGATCCACTAGGAAAACATGTAGGAGGCTTCGTTGCGATTGTGATTTTTACCTATGTTTTTTATGGTGTTTTCGCCTTCTTACGT
>JBJTMU010000092.1:0-20497 GCA_046070685.1 Flavobacteriales bacterium
AGAGGGGAGATCAAGTTATTCCATGTTTGGCTTGATTAAATTTGCCACACGCATTTTACTGTTTCATTCCGGTTTCCCTTTACGACTTATCAGTCGACTAGGATTGATTATTGCCGTTGTTTGTTTCATATTAGGGATCTATTTCATATATGCAAAAATCATTCACAACGCACCAATTGGATTTACATCCATTATTGTTTCCATCTTTTTCTCGACTGGATTAGTCCTTTTCTCCCTTGGTATAATTGGTGAATACATTCGTAAATTGTGGATACATTCATCGAGTCTGAAATCCATTCAAATTCAAGAATTGCATGAAACTGAATGAAGTATCAATTCTTCCCTTAGAAAAGAAAGAACTGCATTTATTACTCGAGCTGCGCAATGATCCTACTAATTTAAAATGGCTTGAAAATCAGCAAATACTGACCGAAAAAGACCAATTCAATTGGTTCGAAAATTTGAAAATAAATGAATTTCAACTATTTATGATCAAATACCAAAATGCAGTCATTGGCGAAGTTCATTTAAAAGACATTGATCCTCATCAAAAATCTGCTGAAGCTGGAATCATGATGCATTCGAATGCAAAAGGAACGGGAATTGCGTTTGCTGCTTCCTATTTACTGCTTCAATATGCGTTTGAGGTACTACAACTAAATAAAGTAACGGCAAAAGTTCATTCTGAAAATGAAACTGTCAAAAAATACAATCAATTTTTAGGCTTCGAAAGTGTCAACTCAATAAATGGAATGTTTGAATATTACGAAATGAGTCGAGCAAAATTTCCTTCACTACAGAAACGAATATTGCATTTATTCCGCTAATTTTAGCGTTGTAAAAATCGCCAACGCCATTCAGCTAAAAAGGATCGGAAATGTGTCTTTTTAGAACGATATTCCAACGAAAGGTAGTTAAAAATAAATAGACTTGGATTCAATCCCCATTTGCATATTCGTTTAAAAAAAGGCAATTCCGAATAAGGGAATTTTCGCAATTGATAGTCGCTTTTTAATCGTGGGTGTATTTTTCTGAAAAACTCATTTCGATTATGCCAATAGTAATCTTTTTGTATCTTCGGCATGACCTCCAATCCGATATGGGTTGTCAGATGTTGATCTAACACATAAAATGGTGATTTCGCCAATGCGGCAATATGGTGTGTAAAAGTCGATTCTAAAAATGGAATACCGATACAGATTTGTCCCATATCAAATAAATCGAGTAATGTACGATGAAGCACAAAACAATCAAAACCTGGATGCGATAGTCCTAAATCGGCATAAATATCAACTATTGGCCCCTCTAAATGCCCTTTATGTACTCTTCTTCGGTTGATGATTACTGCGTCATGAAGTTTGATTTTGTCGAAAATAAAATCATAGAATGAAGGAAGAACGACAATATCCATATTTGTATAGATGACAAAATCCACTTCATTCACCTCATTTACTTTTTCCAGAATATCCTGTATTAAAGGAAGTTTTTTACCTTTTAGATTTGTATTTACATCCTGAACTGTTCGAGAAAGCGCACTAAGCTCTTGAAAACCGTCTGGCATCATCACATCTTCCTCTTTCAGTCGTGTGTAACACAAACTTATTTTAAGATCCGGGGATGAAAATCGTTTTGCTGCCAACATACTTTGCACGGTCCAATCCTGCATTTGCTGGTCAAAAGATCCAACTGGCGAAGGATAAGGATTGATGATGTGAACGATATGCATAGCCGTCAATTACCCTACGAATGTAATGAATACACTTGGATTAATTCTCCAATTTAAATTCAGAAGTTTTATGGAAAACCAAATCTGGATAATCTTGCTCCGCCATCTGCAATAAGAAGGGCGTTTCTGCAAGGAATACAATGTTTTCATCTTTATCTGTTGCCAAATAATTGGATTTCGCTCGCATAAAGCTTTGTAATTGCTCCGGATTGTCGGTGGTAATCCAACACGCTTTGAAATAATTTCTTGGAACAAAGCGACAATTCGCTCCATATTCATGAATCAAACGGTAATTGATGACCTCAAATTGAAGTTGTCCGACCGTTCCAACAATTTTACGATTTCCAGGTTGCTGCACAAATAACTGAGCGACACCTTCATCCACTAATTGACGAATGCCTTTTTCCAATTGTTTTGATTTCAATGGATCCAAGTTTTCTAATTCTTGGAAAATCTCTGGCGAGAAACTTGGAATTCCTTTGAACATCATTTGTTCTCCATTGGTCAAGGTATCACCAATTTTAAAGTTACCGGTATCATACAATCCGACTACATCTCCTGGAAATGCTTCATCGATGACACTTTTATCTTGTGCCATGAATGAAGTTGGATTTGGGAACTTTAATTTCTTATTTAAACGCACATGTTGGTAAAACGTATTGCGTTCAAATTTTCCTGAAACTACCCGAAGAAAGGCAATGCGATCACGGTGTTTCGGATCCAAATTCGCATGAATTTTAAAGACAAAACCTGAAAATTGTTCATCTTCCGGTTCTACCATACGTTTGTCTGTTTCTCTTCCTCTTGGTGAGGGAGAAACTTCACAGAAGGTATCTAATAATTCTTTGACACCAAAATTATTAACTGCCGAACCAAAGAATACAGGTGCAACATCTCCTGCCAAATAAGCATCTCGACTAAAGGCATCATAAACACCTTCCACCATTTCTAATTCTTCACGTAATTCCCCGGCTGGATTTTCGCCAATGATTTTATCTAGTGCGGAATCGTTGATATCTGAAATGGAGACAACGTCATCCGATATTTTGGTTTTATTCGCCGAGAATAAATTCAAGCCTTTTTGATAAATATTATAGACTCCTTGAAAACGATCTCCCATACCAATTGGCCAAGTTAATGGTCGCACTTTGATATCCAGACTTTGTTCCAATTCATCCAATAATTCAAAGGATTCCTTTCCATCTCGGTCCATTTTGTTGATAAAGATGATCACAGGCGTTTTGCGCATGCGACAAACTTCCATCAACTTACTGGTTTGTTCCTCTACCCCATTCGCGCAGTCAATGACAAGAATGACACTATCCACCGCTGTTAAGGTACGGAAGGTATCTTCGGCAAAATCCTTGTGACCAGGTGTATCGAGGATATTTATTTGTTTTCCATTGTATTCAAATGCCATGACGGAAGTTGCAACGGAGATTCCACGTTGCTTTTCAATTTCCATGAAATCGGAAGTGGCGCTTTTCTTGATTTTATTGTTTTTAACGGCACCTGCTGTTTGAATGGCACCCCCAAAAAGCAACAACTTTTCAGTGAGTGTCGTTTTACCCGCATCGGGATGCGAAATGATCCCAAATGTTCTTCTTTTTTCGATGGCTTCTTGATTCTTCATGGCATGCTATGGAATGAAAAAAGACCGCAATGCGGTCTTTTCAAAAATATACGTTGTCAGAAATTAAAAAACTTCTGCAGCTGTAAAATGGAATTTTCCTTCGATTTCAGCATTCTCATCAGAATCTGAACCGTGAACTGCATTTCTTCCTTTGCTTTCAGCATACGCTTTACGGATGGTTCCATCAGCTGCCTCAGCAGGATCAGTTGCTCCGATTAATGCACGAAAATCAGCCACTGCATTTTCTTTTTCCAAGATTGCCGCCACGATTGGACCTGAAGTCATGTATTCAACTAATTCTCCGTAGAATGGACGCTCAGCGTGTACTTCGTAGAATTTTTTTGCTTGATCTTCTGATAAACGCGTGTATTTCATCGCTTTAATCTCAAATCCAGCAGAGATAATCATGTCGATGATTTTCCCCATGTGCCCGTTCTCAATTGCGTCAGGCTTAAGCATTGTAAATGTTCGATTCGTTGCCATTGTTTTTTCTAATTTGAGTGCAAAGGTAGGTAAATTTTCGTGATCCTTCATCCCTACTTCCGCAGGTACTTATTTTTTCTTGTTGGCAAACTCGATGATGATTCCTAGGGTTGGCTGAACGATTCCGTTGCTGTTGGCAATGAATTTTGTTTTGTAATGACCTGGATTGGCTGGATCGACAATTGGTGCTCCGTTCGCATCCGTTTCCACCAAAAGAATGGGAGCTAATTTCGCTTTGTACCCATAGACATTTTGGATATCTAAATAGAAATTCAAAGTGAATTTTTCTAAGTAGAATTTCTTATCGACACGCATGTTCAGCTGGTGAAAACTAGACTCACGCTGAGTGTTTAATTTCGAGTAATCTAAAATTCCCTGTCCATTGATGTTCCAATTCTGAATCAAACTAGATGTCGCCACATCATAAGGTGTGTAAGGTGATCCCCCAGAGAACAACCAACGCATACCAATCTCCCATCCATTTTTGAAACGTTTTCCACCTGTCAAAGAAACGATGTGTTTACTGTCCCAAGCGGTTGGAACATATTTGCCATTTTTATCTTGAAATTCAGAGTGTACGAAGGTGTACGCAAGTACTGCATAAAATCCTTTGTATAACTTCTGCTGAAATAAAAATTCAAATCCATAAGTTCTCCCTTGAGAAATAGATTTCACTTCTTCGTTGCCAATTACGCCAAAATCAGAGCCTACATTTGCCAAGCAAAGCGAATCTTTCACACTGAAGGGATAACGGTTGTATTTCTTGTAAAATCCTTCCAATGTAAATCGGGAGTTCATTTTAGTCAAGAATTCTGTCCCCAAGACAAAATGATCTGCCTGAATGTATTTCACGTCATTTTGCTGGTTGACCAAAGTTCCTTGTGCATTTCGATAACCTAAAATCGTGTAAGAGGGCAACTGATGGTAGCGCGCCACATTTCCATTCAAAGCCCATTGTTCATTCAAACGGTACGATAAAGACAAACTTGGTGAAAGCTGATCAAGTGGATTCATCAAACTTTTGGAATAATTCGAAAAATCTGTTCTTAATCCAAGGGAAGCATTCAAGCGCTCCTTTAAAAAAGCACGACTCACTTGTCCAAATGCCGCCATTTTACTCATGAATAAATTGGATTTAAAGTCGATGGTTACGGGTTGACCTTGAATCGTTATTTTGTTGTAAGTCGATGAAAAATAGCGTGCATATTCATAAGCAAAGCCCGCATTTACTTTCCATCCGTTTTTGTTGTAGGTATGTTCAAATCGAAACTTATTTTCTGCTTCAAAAGAACGATAGTCCTGTAACAAATTTGCGGGCGTTTCAATTAAATCCTTGTACCTATAAGCAGCATTATTCAACATATTGCGACTGGCAACGATATTCTGATAGGAGTGTTTGGCGTAATGCACCCAATTCACACCCATTGTGTAATTCCATTGGTTTTGAATCGGTAAATTATTGATGATAAAATTGTTGTATTCTCTCGCAGCTGTATCCGTTACAGAGGCATTCACTCCCGTATTCAGGGAGAACTGATCCAAGGCACCTAATCCGATAATCGTTAGCTTATTTTTCTCGTTGATTTTGTAGTTGATTTTAAACTGACTGTCATTGTAAGAAGGTAAAATGGGCAACTTCAAGGCCATAAACAAGAACTGTAAATAGGATTTTCGTGCCGAAAAGATAAAATCACCTTTCTTACCTAAGGGACCATCAAAGGTAAATCCTGCATCACTTGATCCAAGAGAAAAGTTGGTAATGAGTCCATCTTTATTTCCATCTTTCATTTTAAACGCCAACACGGAACTGAGTCCATTGGCTCTATTAGCCGGAAAAGAACCCGAATAAAAATCTACCTCGCGAATGAAATTCACGTTCAATAATCCAACAGGACCGCCACTACTTCCTTGCGTTGCAAAGTGATTGATGTTAGGCACTTCGATTCCGTCTAAATAAAATTTATTTTCACCGGGCGAACCACCACGAATGATGATGTCGTTGCGAAAGGTCGCTCTCGAAGCAACACCAGGCAAGGCAGCAATGACACGACTAACATCGCGATTGGCCCCGGGAAGACGTTCGATTTCAGTCGCATTTAAGGTTTTGAGTGAATTTGGCGATTCAGCCTTGCGAACAAATGGCGATGCTTTAACGACCACTTCTTTCTGATTACTTACTAATTCTTCCAACGCAAAATCTAAATCAACAGCACGTGCATTGGTCACCGTAATTTCGTTGACAATGATTTCTTTGAATCCAATCGATACTGCTTTAAACGAGTAAACACCTGGCTTTAATCCGCTCAATTCAAAGGTACCGTCCACTTTGGTGATGGCTCCTTTCGCTTGTTCGATGATTTGTACTTTCGCTCCTTCAATTGCAGCATTGGTCAAAGCATTATAGACACGTCCTCTCACGATTCCGTTCTGTGCATGAAGCGTGGTGATAAGAAAAGTACTCAGGAAAAAAGTAAAAAATATTTTCATTTTTGTTGATGGATTGAATTCCAACGTTAAACAAAATTGAAAGGAAAAAGTTTAGTCCACTGGTAATTTTTCTGTTTTAATCCAAGTTTGAGTGCGGAAAAATGGACCAATATAACCGCGAACATTGAGTTTATTAAAATTATCGGTCTGAATCCAAAATTTGGCCTCGTATGTTTTTCCATTATCCGGATCTAAAATGGTTTGTCCCTCCCATTCACTACCATCCCAGTTCATATTTTTCACAATTTGCATGCCCAACACCGGTTTATTTTTTAAGCTTCCCGAACATTGATCGCAAAGGGAATGTGGACCATCCTTTCCTCTTTTATAAATGTAAACGACTTTCCCATACATTTTTCCATCTTTTTTATACAACTCAACAATGGATTTCTTCAACCCACTTTCATCATCGATGGTAATCCAATAACCCAAACAACTTTGAGCAGAAGTTTTCAAGCTGAAAATCAACCCAAATAGAAGAAAGAAAATCATTTTCATGACTGAACAAATTTAAGGAAGTTAGCGAGTATTTTCAATCCATTTTCGGTCAGAATTGATTCAGGATGAAATTGAACACCAAATAATTTTCGTTCTGGCACTTCAATGGACATCAACACGCCGTTTTCTAGTTGTGCTGTTTGCCATTCAGGTGGAATTCCTACCACTTTCCAGCTATGGTATAGTCCAACCTGAAACGATGTTGGGACATCTTGAAATAATTGAACATTTTTTTTCACTTTCAAATTTGCCGGGACTCCGTGTTTCACTTCCTGTTGATTTTCGATCGACCCACCTAAGTGAATACCAATGGCTTGCATTCCGAGGCAAACACCCAATATCGGTTTTTTCGAATCAAACATGGTCAGCAAAGAAAGAAGGTTTTCTTTTTCTGTTGGAAGACCTGGTCCTGGTGACAAAACGATGGCATCCACTTGATCCAATTCATTCAGTTTCAATTCATCATGACGAATGACGGTCACATCAACATTTAATTGTTCCAAATAATGCGCTAGATTGAAGGTGAAAGAATCATAAAAATCCACTAGTACTACCTTCACGTTCATTGATTTTTGTTACTTTGCAAAAGTAGAAAAATTCGCTACATAACGCAGGATCTAAAATTAACCATGAAAAAAGCCATTCAAATCCCCAATGCACCAGCACCTGTTGGCCCATACAGTCAAGCGATTTTAACCGGGAATTTATTGTTCGTAAGTGGTCAAATCCCCTTAAATCCTGAAACGGGTAATTTAGAAATGGACAGCATTGAACATGCGACGCATCGCGTGATGAAAAACATTGTCGCGCTTTTAGATGCAGCTGGACTGAATATCGATCAAGTGGTTAAAACAAGTATCTTTTTGAAAGATTTGAATGATTTTCAAGCCGTAAATACGGTTTATGCCTCTTACTTTCAAGGAATTCCTCCTGCACGAGAAACGGTGCAAGTTGCCCGTTTGCCCTTAGATGTAACGATTGAAATTTCGTGTATAGCTGTTGTCAATGGATAAAAAGGTAGCAACTTTTGACCTTAGCGTGATCATTGTCAATTACAATGTCACATACTTCTTGGAGCAGTGCTTAAACTCAGTACTTGCTGCAAGTAAAAACTTGAAGGTTCAAGTATTTGTTGTCGATAATAATAGTGTGGATGGATCCGTTGAAATGGTTCAAGCAAAATTCCCTCAGGTTAAACTGATTGCCAATAAAGGTAATGTTGGCTTTTCCCGAGCGAACAATCAAGCTTTGGCCATTTCAGATGCCCGCTATAGTTTGTTATTGAATCCAGATACAGTGGTGGAAGAAGACACGTTCACAAAAGTTGTTGCTTACATGGATGGACATCCCGAAACCGGAGGACTTGGCGTTCGAATGGTAGATGGAAAAGGACGTTTTCTTCCAGAATCAAAAAGAGGGTTACCCACACCGATGGTCGCCTTTTACAAGATCTTCGGACTTTCCAAACTCTTTCCTAAATCAAAGAAATTCGGACGTTATCACTTGGGATATTTAAGTGAATTCGAAACCAATGAAGTAGATGTGCTGAGTGGTGCATTCATGTTGATGCGTCAAGAAACATTAGAAAAAGTTGGTTTTTTAGACGAGACTTTTTTCATGTACGGCGAGGACATTGATTTGTCCTACCGCATTCAATTAGGTGGCTACAAGAATGTTTATTTTCCAGAGACAAAAATCATTCATTACAAAGGAGAAAGCACGAAAAAAAGTTCGGTAAATTACGTATTCGTTTTTTATCGAGCCATGGTTATTTTCGCAAAAAAACATTTTTCTCAAAACAATGCGAAGTTGTTCTCAATGGCGATTCATTTGGCGATTTATTTGAGGGCTTCCCTCTCTATTTTACGTCGATTCATTCATCAAATTTCACTTCCTGCAATTGATTTCTCACTCAGTCTGGGTGGACTCTATTTGCTTTCTGAGCGATGGAAAATGAAGGATATTTTATTTCCTGAAATCGCTACGCATTATTTGATTCCATGTTATGCCTTTATTTGGATGTTCTCTGGACTTGTCTTCGGAATATACGATCAAGGAAGTCGGTATCGATTGATTTTCAAATCCATCTTCTTCGGCACCATTTTCATCCTATCGACGTATGCCTTATTACCGAAAGAATGGCAATTTTCACGCCTGTATATCTTGTTAGGAGCGCTCGTGTACACGGGCATCTTTTTTCTCATTCGTTTTGTATATGAATGGATTTTTAAAGGAAACATTGGATTCTCACAACTCCCTAAAAAACGCTTTGCGATTATAGGTGATTCTACCGAATTCATTCGCATCAAACAATTGCTTGAAGGCACCTATCCACAAATTGATTCCATTGTTGGCATTACCAATCGCGATAAATTTGAAGGAAGTATTGGGAACATGACCCAATTAAGCGAAATCGTTTCGGTACATAAAATCAATGAAGTTATTTTTTCAGCGAAATCTTTGAGTTCTTCCGAAATCATTCATTGGATGACCCAAACATCCGCGAACGATTTGGAGTTTAAAATTGCACAGCCTGATACAAGCTTTTTAATTGGTAGCAATTCAATCGATCGAGCAGGAGAACTTTATGTGTTAAATTTTAACTCACTAAGTCATCCGGAGAACAAGCGTGTGAAGCGATTGATTGATGTCGTTTTTGCCTTGCTTTTATTACTCACATCGCCAGTACATATTTGGTTCTTCAAACATAAAAAATCAGTTCTTCAAAAACTATTATCCGTATTCATTGGAAAGAAAACTTTTGTTGGATACACTGATAAAGAAGCACTTACAACAACGAAGCAAAAACAATCATTGTTTGGTCCATTTGACCATTTGCAGCTGAGTTCAAAAGAGGATCGCGAACGATTCTTCCTTATTTATTCGAGGGATTATACGCCCTTATTTGACATTCGCAGCATCCTTCGAAATTTCCGTTTACTCGATCGCAACTAAATGCACGATTTGCACAATTTTTCACTAACTTTGCGCCCAAGTAAAAAGACATCAATTTACAAGTAACTATGGCAGAAATAGAAATCCGTCTTCCCAAAATGGGAGAAAGTGTGACAGAGGCTACCATTACCAATTGGTTAAAAAACGTAGGCGATTCAGTTGCAATGGACGAACCTTTAGTAGAGGTAGCGACCGATAAAGTTGACAATGAACTTCCTTCTGAAGGCGCTGGAGTTTTAGTGAAAATTCTTTTTGAAAAAGATCAAGTAGCCCAAGTTGGTGATGTCATTGCCATACTTTCTACGGATGGCGCTGCAAGTGTATCAACTAGCACGACAGAAACAGCTGCCCCTGTTGAAACAACGACTGCTCCAGTAGCGGCAACAACACCTGTAGCAACAACTTCCGAAGCAACTAGTATTCCGAAAAACGGTGCGAGCGGTAAATTCTTTTCGCCATTAGTGCGCAATATCGCTGAAAAAGAAGGGATTTCTGCAAGTGAACTGGAAAGTATATCCGGAACAGGTCAAGATGGACGTGTGACAAAGAAAGATGTCATCGCTTACCTTGGCAATAGAGGTTCTGCTCCGGTTGCTGCGCCAACAACTGCTGTTTCATCGGCTCCAACAAGTGCTGCATCACCTGCAGCTCCAGCAGTAGCATCATCAGCCTCTTTCATGAACATCAAAGAACCGATCGTATTACCGAATCCAGGTGATGAAATCATGGAAATGGATCGCATGCGCAAGCTAATTGCTGATCACATGGTCATGTCTGTACATGTTTCCCCACACGTTACTTCTTACGTTGAGGCAGATGTGACGAACATTGTAAAATGGAGAGAAAAAGTGAAAAACACCTTCAAACAACGCGAAGGTCAAAACATTACATATACGCCAATTTTAATAGAAGCGATTGTGAAAGCCATTAAGGATTTCCCAATGATCAATGTTTCTGTTTCAGGAACAAACATCATCAAACGCAAGGACATAAACATTGGAATGGCGACTGCACTTCCATCTGGTAATTTGATTGTTCCGGTTATAAAAAATGCAGATCAGTTGAACCTAGTTGGACTTACCAAAGCGGTGAACGGACTTGCTGATAGCGCTAGAAACAACAAATTGAAACCAGAAGATATCCAAGGTGGAACGTACACGGTAACAAATGTTGGTTCATTCGGAAACGTGATGGGTACACCAATTATCAATCAACCGCAAGTGGCAATTTTGGCCCTTGGTGCAATTCGTAAAGTTCCAGCGGTGATTGAAACTCCGGAAGGAGATTTTATCGGTATTCGTCACAAAATGTTCTTATCTCATTCTTACGATCACCGTGTGGTGGACGGCGCATTAGGAGGACAATTCGTTCGTCGCGTAGCTGATTACTTAGAAAGCTTCGACCCGAACATGCCATTCTAAGAACTGATGGGATTACAATTAACACGTCCACTGTGTGTTTTCGACCTTGAAACAACAGGTCTTCAAATCACCAAGGATCGCATTGTACAAATTGCTATTCTCAAAGTATTTCCGGACGGAACAACAGAAGAATTTAGTCGTCTGGTGAATCCTGAAATGCTCATTAGTGAAGAAAGTACGGCCATACATGGAGTCAGTAATGAAATGGTGCAAAACGAAGCTACATTTGCTCAGTTAGCGCCAGAAATTCTCACTTTTATTGGCGATGCAGATTTAGCTGGTTATAATTCCAACAAGTTCGATATTCCAGTGCTATCCGAAGAATTACTTCGCACAGGAAATGATTTTGATTTATCGAAGCGTCGCTTTGTTGATGTGCAAAACATCTTTCACAAGATGGAACAACGTACACTTGCTGCAGCTTATCAATTTTACTGTGGCAAAACCATTGAAAATGCGCACAATGCCATTTATGATACGCTTGCAACTTATGAGGTTTTACTCGCTCAACTTGAAAAATATCCGAATTTAGCAAGGGAAATTGATGGATTGGCCGATTTCTCGAAAGCGGGAGATTTCCAATTAGCGGACTTTGCCGGACGCTTGGCTTACAATGCCAAAAATGAATTGATTTACAATTTTGGTAAACACAAAAATAAATCGGTGACTCAAGTATTGAAAGAAGAGCCTGGTTACTACGGTTGGATGTTGGAAGCGGATTTCCCTTTATACACTAAACAAGTTTTACGAAAAGAAATGGAACGAATCAAGTCTGAAAAAGACCAAATTCCCATGGAAGATAAACTCCATTTACTGAAGCAAAAATTCAATAAAGAATGAAAATCATTTGCATCGGAAGAAATTATGCTGATCACGCCAAAGAAATGAAATCAGCTGTTCCAACAGAACCATTATTCTTTTTAAAACCAGATACAGCGATTCTTCGCGAAGGTGATTTTTATTATCCAAATTTCACCAAGGACCTTCATTTTGAATGTGAATTGATCGTGAAAATTGATCGTGTTGGAAAACACATCGACCAGAAATTTGCGCACAAATATTATTCATCGTTTTCACTCGGCATCGACTTTACAGCAAGAGATATTCAAGAGCAATGTAAAGCGAACGGACTTCCTTGGGAAAAAGCGAAGGGATTTGATTCAAGTGCTGCTATTTCGAACCGTTGGATTCAAAAATCTGACATTGAATTACAAACAGCAGAATTTATCTTTTATCAAAATGACGAGGTTAAACAAATCGGACATCCGCGTGATTTTATCTTTACCATTGATGAAATCATTTCGTATGTTTCTCAATTCATGACCTTAAAAACAGGAGATTTAATCTTCACCGGTACACCAGCAGGCGTGGGACCAGTTCAAATTGGCGACCAATTACGCGGAGAATTAAATGGTGAAACGTTTTTCGAATTTGCCGTAAAATAAATCAGTGTTTGATAAACTTCTGATTCATTCCTGAATTTCTTCCTTTCAATACGTAAATTCCGTTAGAAAAACCGGATACATTGTATTCATTTGTTCCGATTTGAACATTCCATGAACATATGTATTTTCCGTCCATCGCATATACATCAACGATTCCAATTGCTTGTTCTGTTAACAAAATAAGTTGCTCAGAAGCTGGATTCGGAAATACCCGAAACAAGGGAGCTGATTCTTCCTCCAGTGACATTGAACTACCAGGCAGATCCTCCAAATGATAAATTCCACCTAAATCTTGACCAACAAATAAATCCAAATGATTGTCTTGGTCGATATCGTTCACAAAACAAGCACTATACGCTCCAATAGCCGCTTTCAATCCAAGAAAATCAGCTGATCGCTCATGAAAGACGTCATGCACACCGAGATGTCCATCTATTTCATCATAAAAGTGAATACTTCCATCGTGCGCCCCAAGCATCAAATAAGTCGTGTCTAAATAACGAAAAAAGTGTGGCGTCGCATATCCATCCGGCGTAAGTGAATCCACATCCATCATTCCCAATGAATCATTGACAAGCAAAAAAGAAGGATTCGTTGTTGTGCCAACATTTTCATAATACTTGACTTCACCTGTTTTTACACCAAGTAACAAATCTAATTTTCCATCTTTATTCAAATCAAAGAGTTGAGGAGAAGCGTATTGTCCAGCACTGATGAGTCCACCAGATTGATCTGTATAATTGAAAACTGGAGTAGAAAACGTTGGTGTTGACCCTGAACTATTGTTTTGATAATATGCCACGGTCCCATTTTCCAAGCCTAAGATCATATCCTGCTTTCCATCCCCATTTAAATCTCCAAAACAGGGAAATAACCGCAGTCCTAAGTTGGCTTGCGCAAGATTTAAAAAATTAACATCCACTAGCGTAAATTTCGCTTCAGCGAGCGTTCCCGTGTTTTGATAGTAGGCAACACGACTTTCTTTCAAGGCATTCGCTTTGTAGGCATAAAAATTTGATACCACTAAATCCTGAAGTCCATCTCCGTTTAAGTCAACCAATTGCGGACTCGAAGCCGTGCCATGTTCAATCATTTCATTTTGTAGGAAAGCCTTTGTTTGATAGATGAAATTGGCTTGATTATTCGCGCCGGTATTTTTATAGAATAAGATACTCGTTTCATTTTCGGAAACGTTGTTCGCATTTGGCGTAACAATCAAATCTTTTACACCATCGAAATCCACATCAACATAAAAGCCAGCAG
The DNA here is from genome assembly GCA_046070685.1 of Flavobacteriales bacterium. Taxonomy (GTDB): domain Bacteria; phylum Bacteroidota; class Bacteroidia; order Flavobacteriales_D; family Crocinitomicaceae; genus UBA952. Next base: position 13,912 of record JBJTMU010000092.1, read on the forward strand.
GAAAGAGTTGCATATTCACCGGCGTGGTATTACTCGGGAAATTAGTGTTCATCGAAATCATATCTGAATTCGAATTCGGGCTTGAGCCACCATTAATCAATAACATCAGATTGGTGTATGAAACATCTCCAAGAATAAGATCCAAAACGCCTGAATGATCGTAATCCAAAGCTAAAACCGTAGAACCAGCGTGTGCTTTCGGACTTTCTTCACTGGGACTTTCTGGATTTGGCACATTTGAACCATTGCAAGGTCCAGAAGTATCAAATAAAAACACCCCATTGGTTGTTACATCCTCACGGTATCCGCCCCAACATGAATTTTTCAATTCGAAAATTAAAGAATCAGAATGACCATAGAGTTCCTGACTTTGGTTTTGATGGTATTGCAAGTATTCACCACTGATGTGATAAGTTAAAATATCCAAATCGCCATCACCTTCAACGTCAATAATAGCAGGAATATCAGCAGAACTGATGTATAAATTCAGTTCGGGTCCGTTGTAGTTTGAAGTGATGTAATTACTGTATTGCTCCCATTGAAGTCCTATTGTAGCATTTCCAACGTTCTTGTAAACCCTTAATCCACCTATGGTGTAACAAAATAAATCATTCTTACCATCCTGATTGTAATCTGCACAATAGGCCCGATAGCGCAGTCCAGGAGGAAACTTCAAGAATGCAGCTGGATCTGCGACGTAATAATGTTGTCCATTCAATTGATCCTGACGAAAAACGCGTACTTGGTCATGGCTACGATCAAAAACAAACAAATCCATGTCCCCATCAAAATCAACATCGATTTCAGAGAATTGAGCATTGTTTTGTCCCCCACTCCACGCCAATTCTAAGGCATTTCCATTTTTGAAGACCAAAATGGAATCCGAGAAATTAAATTGAAATTGGGCTTGGGCACAACATCCCAAAAACAGAAAACCAAAAAACAGAAACTTTTTCACCCGAAGATTTTAGTTAAAATTACGGACAATCCAATGAATCTTCCACATTGCTTGAATAAAAGTGAATGATTTTATCGTCCCCTGCAAATGCAAATTGTCCATTTTCATTTGACCATAGTGAATTAATGGACTGACGATGTTTTATTTTAGAGGATTCCCATTTTTCCAAAACCGATTTTGAAGTTAGGTTCCAACGTTTCATCGATTTATCACGACTCACCGTAATGAATTCATCCTCTTTCCATTTTCGAATTCCATAAATGTTAGCTTTGTGCGCGGGCAATGCTTTTAAGAGATGAAAATTGGGCATCTCCCACCAGCGCAAGTAGGCATCTTTTCCACCACTGATCAATTGTTGATGTTGCTGGTCAAAATGCAGCGAGCTTGTTCCTCCTTCATGCGCATAAAACCGCCCGATTTCATTCATGAATTCTACTTCAATCACGACAATTTCCCCATTTCCACCAGCGACAAATATGGCTTGATCATTAACGGATTCAATGCAACGAATTTTACCGCAATTTAATGGTAGAATCAACTGTAATTTCATGGAATTCGTGTCCCAAACACTCAGGAATCCATCAGCGTCGCCAACAAAAAGCAAGTTTCTGCCCGACAATTCTTTCAATGCAAAAATTCCAGACTGATGTTGAACGATGTGATGAATTTCTCGTTTCTCCATGACATCCACAATGTGAATTTGACCGGTGGACAATCCAATCGCTAGTTTGGTATGTTGAGCGAATAAACACAGAACATAGGGAACAGCGTTACATTTGATGGCAAAACGATCTTGTTCTCCTGTTGATTTTAACCAACGCGTAACGTAAGTATCCGAGGAAGCGGAATAAATAAATTTTTCATCCGCATCAATACTATAAATCGGACCATTATGGCCGGAGATTTCCAATAGATTATTGGTCGTCGTCATCGATTTCATCCTCATCATCGTTTACTTGTTTTAAACGATCCGCGTAGGATTTAGGAAGGAAATCAAAGAAGGTATCACCACGTAAGCCAAGACGCAAACACTCCAAAGGAATCATATCATTTGGTGCGATGTTTCCCAAATTAACTTCTGCGCCAAAAAGTTTGATGAACCAAACTTGTTGATTTTTTTGAGGTGCTTCCCACAGAATATCTTCCGGTTTCACACTGGCAATGATTCGATTAATGAGCATCGTATGTGCTGTTCCATTTGGACGAAAAACACCCACATTTCCAGCTTCTCTTCCTTCCGCGATCACTTTCCAACTTCCCGCATCCAATTCACCTTTCATGTTTCGAACCCATTTTGCAGGAGAAATCATGATTCCAGAATCTTTGGAGCCCACTTCGGACATGACCGTTAAATTTTTCGAAAGTTCGTGAATGATTTGACATTTTTCATCGTGAGGGATGATAATCGAACCATCAGAAACTTCTACTAAATCCAATCCGTATTTATCAATTACTTTTTGGTATTCGTTGAATTTCCCACGAGCATAAAAAGCTTCAAAAAGCGTTCCACCAAAATAAGGACGAATGCCTGCAGATTTGTATAAGGCAATTTTCTCTTCTAAATTATTGGTCACATAGGAAGTTCCAAATCCAAATTTAACGATGTCTGTTAAATGTCCAGAAGCTTCGATAAAGTGCTCAGTTTCACGCAAACCAAGTCCTTTATCCATCATCATGGTAACACCTTTATTTCTTGGTTTCTCACTTCTTTTTGGTATGAAGGATAGGTTAAAATTCATAGTTATTCAGATAAATTTAAAAAATCATGATCATCCAATAATTTTGGATTGATTTCAAAGATTGTTTTTGCCTTGACGGAATCTTTTTCCAGGCAGTTGGTAAATAGACGGATGGCTTCAGAACGTTGTCCGAGCATCCATTGTAGGTTCACTTCTAGTACTTTCGCAATTCCATTCTCCTTTTCTCCATCCATATACGATTGAAGAACACGATAAGCTTCAATGGGAGAGTCAGCACTTAAAAATTCAATGTAATCCGATAAGCATTCTTCATCACCCGGATTCAATTCTAACGATTTCTCGTAATGGAAACGTGTTTCTTCTTTTAGTTCGAGCTTTTCATAAGCACCCGCCAATACGTGATAAATCCCCGCATTTTCAGGATCAAAATCCAGCGCTTTTTGTATCAACACCAATCCTTCTCGTGTATTTCCTAAAAGATCTTCGACGATCCCAAGTCCTAGCCAAGCTTCTGGCAACATGGGTTCCATTTCGATGCTTTTCTTGTAATAATGTTTTGAAAGGTCAAATTCATTGAGTTGCTCATACGCTTCACCAATGTAACACATCGCCATGGCATCATCGCCATCGTATTTTTGACAAAGTTCAAAATGCTCAATTGCTTTGTGGTATTTTTCCAAGGTCAAATAGGAATTCCCCAAATTGAAATGGGCAGGTCCAAATTCTTCATTGATTAAAATGGCATAATCATAAGCCCAAACGGCTTTATCAAACAATTCTAATTTACTGTAAGCATTTCCTAAATTATACCAAGCCGTTGCAGAATAGGGCTGCTCGTCAATAAACTCTGAATAAGACTTCACCGCTTCTTGACTATCACCCATCATATCGTAACAACGTCCCAATTCGTACAAAGCACTTTCGTTGTATTTGTTGACACGTAATGCCTCTTTCAAAACTTCTACCGCCTCTTTATACATTCGCATGCGCTGGAACTCCACAGAAATATCTAAATAGATGAAATCCGTTTCGTTTGGCTCAGAATAGTCTATCGACAATCGAAAATACTTAATGGCATTTTTATGATCTCTCAACTGAGAATGCAACGATGCTTTTGTTAAAAACAACTCCGCCGATGGTGCCATTGTTTTTTCCAAACTTTGGACAATTTCCAATGCCTCATTCAGCACTCCAAGTCCACCAAGTGACTGTGCTTTACGTAATTGAAAAAGTAAATTATAGGCAAACTGATACATCCCCAATTCGGATGCAGCTTTTGCTTTTTGATATTGTCCCTGCACCAAATAATGATCAATGATATTCTCAATGCGATCACTATCCATGAAATGCAAGGTATTTCCCTGTAGATGTGCTTCAAAGCGTTCAATATCTTCGATCAAACTGCCATCTGCAAATTCTTCTTCGTCGTCATCGAACATTCACTCAATTTTTAGTTAAAATTAAGCCCTTTGACCTGAAAATAAAAAAGAATCAAATGGCAGTTTTCAACAAATGACCATTTTGTTCAAAACTCTTTTCAATGGACGCATTCCATTAAAACTCAAGAAAGCGTCCATTTAACACTAAGCACGAAATTCCGCCCCTGATTCAGGAGGCCAATATTTTTCAATCGTGATAAATGATCGATGTAATTTACATTCAATATATTCTTGACACTAAACGCTATCTCGAGGGGATTTTTTCCGGAGTAGGCCACATGAATAGACGCATTTAACAACTGATAAAACGGACTTTCCTGTTCAAAAACTGCCACATGCGTTTGCTTGAAACAGGAAGTATGCGTCAATTCAACATGCGTCAATTTCCATTTATTTCCGAAGTCGAAATGATAATGTATGGTATTGATCAATCGAGGCTGAGGAATAAGAGATACAGAAGAACTTCCTTTATTCGAATAGGTCAAATAGGAGAAGGAGGATTCTAAATGTAGGTGATGCAGCTGATGTGGATGATAATGAATGCTCGCATCCATACCATACATCCCTAATTGATTCGTTTGCTGGTAAAGGAAAACCGGCATGTTTCCGATAAGGGAATCAATAGGATTTAAATAGATAAACTGTTGTAAACGACTATAAAATGGATTGATGAGCACATCCACATGTTTGGAATGCCAATTCCAAGCGACATCTAGTTGCGTCGCTCGTTCTGGTTTCAATTGACTATTTCCAATTTCATAGCGCAACGCTCCATGGTGAAATCCATCCGCTAGCAACTCTGTCAAATGGGGTGTCCGATATCCCGAAGTCAGATGGATGTTAAAATCAGTTGATTTAGCAGGAATATAGTGCAGTCCAATGGCGCCATTCGGACTCTGATACCAGTGTTCAAAAGGACCATTTCCATGTATGCTATCAAAGGAATGAATGTAGCGTACATCATATCGTATTCCGGTTGTCCACGACCATTTTTCATTCAAATTGAATTTTAAAACGGAATATATTCCTTGATCTTGACTGATCGCATTCGGCATTAATCGTTCCTCTGCCACCGGATTATTTCGATTGAATTGAGTCATTCCTTGGCATCCACTCATCAATACCACACGCTCCTTCCATTTTTTTGTCCATTTTAGTTGATAGGATGAATTCCATAAATTCATACACATAGCTTTCAGACCTAGGGTATCTTCAAATTCGCTCAATTGATTGAGGGTTTGACCAAAAATCACTGCTACTTCATTGGATTCATGAAACCACTTTTTCTCAAAGGATGCACTGTGGTTATTCATGAGTTGCATTGGAGCAATAAAAGACCGCGTACTATTTTTCACTTGAAAATGATTGAATTGTATCAAGCTATCCGTTGTTTCACCAGGAATACCAATTTGCATCTGATTGGAGCTAAATCGTACAAATTGCACACTTGCTTTCGTGTTCCAACTTAAGCTTCCTTTGACGAAGATTTCTTGATATCGTGTATTGTAAGCAAAATTTTTATTCGGTAGTTGATAGTCCGCATGAGTGGTGTAACCTAGTCCGACTAAACTTCGAAATTTAGCACCTGATTTTTTATACAGAAAACGGGTAGAGGAACCCCATGTGTTGGAATATCCTACTTGTTGAAATTGCATCACTTCTTTGCCATTGGAAGCATACGATTCATCTAACAAATATAAGACACCACCCATGGCATCGGAACCATAAAGCAAAGAAGCTGGACCTTTAATGACTTCAACAGAACCGATTCCCCATTCTGCCATGCCGAGTCCATGGTCACTCCCCCATTGCTGTCCTTCCAGCCGAAGTCCATTCAAGTACGTTACAACGCGCATGCCCTGCATGCCACGAATAACAGGTTTAGAAATACCAGGTCCGGTGTTACTCGAATATACCCCCGGGATTTTTGACAAGGATTCCATTAAGTTGACTGACGTACCACCGGAGAGATCTGCGATTTTAACATACGAAACCGGAAATAGGTGTCGATTGTTCACCTCTTTAATTTTGGTATTGACTTGAACTTCATCGACATCCAACAAATGAGATCTCTCCAATGGAATTATCAGGCGCTCTTTCCATTCTTCCATCTGAATGGATATCGTTTTTGTTTCAAAGGAAGGAGCGTCAATAAGGAAGGTGATATCCGGTAAAGAATGAAGGTCAAAAGAAAAATCTCCTGTCGCATTCGTGGTGGTGATTTGACCAGTTTGCAGCCATGTCACCTTTGCATGAGCAATGGCTTTTAGATTGCATTGATCGACGACACGGCCAAGAAAAATTGGTTGAGCATTAAGTGTTGCTGCGATCCAAAGGACAGCACACGTAAAAATAATTTTCATAAGAAATGTATTGAATTCGAACTTAAAAACAAAGATTTAAGTGAATTCTGGCGGACCTCGTAAGGATGAATCATCAACGAAAAGATGATTTTCAACAGCAATAGGAAAAGAATGGGGACTTTTGAC
>JBJTMU010000093.1:0-19834 GCA_046070685.1 Flavobacteriales bacterium
TTAATTCAAATTCGATGCGACAAATATCTTGAATCATTTTGAGTCCCTTCGCCGTTTTTGTGTTACGCAAATGCTGCTCGATTCGTTTTTTAATATTGATGCTTTTTCCTATGTAAATCAGTTGATTAAAAAACGAATCGAGCAGCATTTGCGTAACACAAAAACGGCGAAGGGACTCAAAATGATTCAAGATATTTGTCGCATCGAATTTGAATTAACTGGCAGTGAACTCATTGCGATGTTATTGGAATCCGATCTCATCAAAAAACACCAGCCCATTTATAATCGAAAACTCCGTAAAAGCTTTTTTCCTTTTGGAATATTCGATGAAGTAGATGAAAATGGCTACGTTCAATTAAAAATTGCCTCGACAGCGAAAACGGATACACAAGCGATTCTTCAATTCAGTTCAAAAAAAGAAGGGAGCGATTACCTAACTCACCTCGTAGAGAAGTTTGAATTGTGTCAAAAACTATGTCAACTATATCCGACACAAAGTGCTTGTTTTCATTACACCATTAAATCATGTAAAGGCGCCTGTGTTCAAGAAGAAAGTCCAGCTGAATACAATGAGCGCATCGATCAATTGTTGACCTCGCTTCATTTCAAAGGAAATTCCTTTTTCATTATCGACAAAGGAAGAAATAAAGGGGAAAAAAGCTTGGTTTGGATCGATCGCGGAACATACAAAGGATATGGATTTGCACCGTTTCATTTCCACGGAAAAGAACCCATCCATTGGATGCGATACATTGAATTAGAGGCTGAAAATCGCGACAATAAATCCATCATTAATTTGTTCCTACGCAAGGACAAACGACACAAAATAGTCAGTTTATAAATCGCCATCTCATGCTTGGAAAGGTACGTGTTTTAGGTTCAGGAACGTCACAAGGAATTCCAATGATTGCTTGTCCATGCGAGGTTTGTCAATCAACAGATCAACGCGACAAACGTTTGCGTTCCTCCATTTTATTGGAACTGAATGGCTTAAATTATTGCATTGATGCCGGTCCCGACTTCCGTTACCAATTGTTACGAGAAAACATCACCCAACTTGAAGGGATTTTGTTCACGCATGAGCACAAAGACCATGTGGCAGGATTAGATGATGTTCGTGCTTTCAATTATTTTGCACAAAAACCAATGAAGGTGTATTGCACAGAAAATGTTGAAATCGCCTTAAGAAGAGAATTCCATTATATTTTCGACGGAAAAGATTATCCAGGTGTTCCTAAATTAGAGCTGATTCGAATTGATAAACAGTCATTTAAGCTGGATGGAATTGACATCATTCCAATTGAAGTGCTACACTATAAATTACCCGTTCTAGGTTTTCGCATTGGAAATTTCGCTTACATCACCGATGCCAAAACAGTTTCACCAGAAGAACGAGAAAAACTCGGTCAAATTGATGTGTTAATTGTCAATGCACTTCATAAATTCCCACACATCTCTCACTTTAACTTGGAAGAAGCACTCGCTTTTATTGAAGACATTCAACCAAAACAAGCGTATTTAACCCATATTTCGCATTTATTTGGAAAACATGCGGACATTTTAACAGAACTTCCTCCGAATGTTTCGCTACTCTATGATGGAATGTCCTTCGAATTTGAGTTCTAACGATTAAAATGTGAATAAATCCTCCGCTTGAATGGATTTTAACACTTCGAAAAATAGTAATTTCGACACGTGCAAGCACCAAAACTAATTGACATTAAAGAATTAATTCGAAGTAAAAACCCAAAACTTTTGCGTTTTTTACCTGGATTTGTCTTGCGCTATCTCCGACGAACACTTCATGAAAAGGAATTAAACGAATTCATCAAAGCGCATGGACATTTGGAGGGATTGGCATTCTGTGAAGCGGCAACGAATTACTTCAATTTCAAATTTGACGTTCAACACATCGAACGCATTCCAAAAACTGGTCCGATTATTATCGCGATGAATCATCCATTGGGAGGTGTTGATGCGATTGCCTTTATTGTGGCATTGAAAAATCACCGTCAAGATTTGAAATTCATCGTAAATGACTTGTTAATGAATATTCAAAATTTGAATACTTATTTTGTTGGAATCAACAAGCATGGTTCAAATGGCATGTCCACTAGAGAACGCATCAAACAAGCTTTTAATGAAAGTCATGCTTTGTGTATTTTCCCTTCCGGAATGGTGAGTCGTATTCACGATGGAATCATTCAAGATTTTGACTGGAAAAAAACGTTTGTCACGTATGGAAGAGAGTTAAATCGTCCGATTGTTCCAATTTTCATCGGTGGACAGCTCTCCCCTTTCTTTTACCGACTGTACAAGATTCGAACATTTTTCGGAATCAAAGCGAATATCGAAATGTTTTATCTGGCCGATGAAATGCTCAAACAAAAAAATAAAACCATTACATATACGGTTGGTGAACCAATTTACGGCCAAGATATCGATCCAAAAATGGATGATTATACCGCTGCAAACTGGATAAAATCGATTGTATATCAATTAAAAAATACGAAATGAAACCAATCAGAGAAGCTGTTCATACAGAATTACTGAAAGCGGAATTGACACCAGAAAGATTTCTTCGTTTGACCAGAAAAGGTGGAAACGAGATCTATATGGTCAATTGCCACAATGCACCGAATGTAGTGGAAGAAATTGGCAGATTACGCGAGGTAACCTTCCGTGCTTCAGGCGGAGGAACGGGGGAATCCATCGATTTAGACGAATACGATTTGGGGGATTTCGCTTATGAGCAACTCATAGTTTGGTCCGTGGAGGACCAAGAAATTATTGGTGGATATCGTTTCAAGAACTGTGCAGAAGCCATTGATGTTTCGAATACAATACACTTATCAACGACCCATTACTTTGACTTTAGCAACGAATTTGTGACAGATTTCCTTCCGAAAACAATAGAATTGGGAAGAAGCTGGGTTCAACCGAATTTTCAACCGATGAATAATCCAAAAAAAGGTCTTTTTGCCTTGGATAATATTTGGGATGGACTTGGCGCTTTGATTAAATTTAATCCAGAGATCGAATATTTCTTCGGAAAAGTGACCATGTATCCAAATTACAATGTGGCATGTCGCGATTTTTTATTGTTCTTTTTACACCGATTTTTCCCAGACAAAAGTGGCTTAATGAAAGCATTTTATCCGCTTCAAATTGAATCAGACCCAGCGATTTTCGAGGAGTTAATTCAAGATTTGGACTACAAAGAAGCGTTTAAAGTTTTGAATACATTTACAAGAGAACATGGCGAATTCATCCCGCCGTTAATGAATATCTACATGAATTTATCCCCAACCATGATGACATTTGATACGGCGATCAATCCGGACTTTGGAAACGTGGAGGAAACAGGTATTCTCGTTAAAATTGCGGACATTTATCCGGATAAAAAAGAACGTCACATGGACTTCTAAGATTTACTGTTAAGCCATTCATTTAAATTGACATTTCCTGTTTGACGTCGCACACGTTCTTTGATGCGAGCAATATACACATCAACATGTTTGATGCCCATTTTTTCAGAAATGTACTTGGAAGGCTTGTCGTAACAATACTTCATTTTCAAGACAAGTGCATCTCGTTTGTTGACAGAACCCAAAACTGCTTCAAATAATTGAGTAATCAATTCTTCTTGATCGTACACCGGATCATCTTGAATCACCACTTTGTCTGTTGTAGTATTCACCCAGACTTGATTTTTCTTAGCTTGACGTTTGCGGATTTCAGAAATACAGAAATGATGCGTGATTGTTTTCAACCAACCATAAGATTCAAACAACTCCGGTTGACGGTCGTAACGTTCTTCGATTAATTGATAAAAATGAATGGAAAATTCCTGGAAGGTATCCGGGATTTCATGATACGGAATGCTTTTTCGCATCACATGCTTGAAGAAAGAACCATGCTGATTCATCAACTCATTATAAACGAAGGTATGTCTAGCTTTTTCCATTTGTTGGCAACAAAACAAAAATCAGTCCAAAAATGAACAATTTCATTCCAAAGCACCTTTTTTGATGAAAAAATAAATTTTAAAGCTTACTTTCACAATTAAATTTGCCATTTCACGTTGTACCCACATGCATAAATTAGTTATACTGACTTGTTTTCTTCCCTTTTTGAGTTTTGCTCAATACAATCTTGGGACCAATAACTTTCAATTTCTAAATGCATCTTGTTCTGCTCGAAATGCCGGCTCTGGAAACGGCCTGATTTCAGTTTATGATAACGACCTCGGGCTGGCACTTGATAATCCAGCTTTATTGAATGAAAAAATGAATGGACAAGTGCAATATTCCTATGGAAATTATCCAGCTGGCATCAATTATGGCAATGTGAGTTATGCCTTACATTCCAAAATTGGCACCTTCGCTCCAAGTATCCGTTATTTCGGCTATGGACAGTTCGTTGAAACAGATGAAACAGGTGCTGCCATTGGAAATTTCAGCGGTGGAGAATACGCCATTGGATCCAGTTACAGTCGTACCATCAATGAGGTATTGAGTATCGGCGCACAATTATCTTTTGTTGGTTCACAATTGTATCGCTATAATTCCTTTGGAATTTCTAGTAGTTTCAGCGGACTTTTACTTCATCCTAACAAACTTTTTTGCGCTACTTTTTTGGTAAAAAATGCAGGATTCATCTTCAAGGATTTCACGAAAACAAGTCAATCGAGTTTGCCTTTAGATGTCCAAATGGGATTGAGCTTTAAATTGAAACATGCCCCTTTTCGCTTCGGTATTCAGGCGCATCAGTTAAACAAACTCAACAATGTTTACCTCGACCCCTTAGCGAAACCTACTTACGATCCACTTACGGGCGATACCATTCCGGTTTACACACCATCACTCGGAACTAAAATGGCGAGTCACGTGAATTTCCAAGTCGAATTATTGGCTTCAAAATCCTTTCATTTACGTGGTGGATTTAATTACATGCGACGACAACAAATGAAAGTAACAGAGCATCCTGGATTATCTGGATTCTCCATGGGCATGTCCTTGAAACTAAAGAAATTTAACTTGGATTACGGCGTTCAGTTTTATTCCAAAGCGGGAACGATCCATTCTATTGGACTCAGCACCGCCATCGGAAATTGGAAAAAACACTAATCCTTCTTGCTTAAATCCTTGAAATGATAATCCTTGGTGAGGAAAATGTACTCCTCCGTGTATTGACCATTCACATCTCGAATGGTTAATTCTATGTGTTTGATTGACTTTTGTTCACGAGAAAACATGAAAACAACACGTGAATTCGGTTTTTCTTTTGTGGCATGAATGATGGTCTGCTCTTGAACGAATAGTCCTTGTGTCTTCGCTAAATCTGAGAAGAAAGCCAATTGATTTCCCGGAACGATGACATAAAACCGACCATTTTCACTCAACAACGACTTTGTTTTCGCTAAAAAACGATCATACCAAAGTCGATCAATGTGTTTCGCTTGATCCTTCTCTGCAATTCCCGTTTTGAGTCCATCGAGGTAAAAAGGTGGATTACTAAAGATTAAATCGAATGTTACGGATGTCTGATAATCAAAAAAATCAATCGCATGTACTTCGGCACCAAGACCTAAGGGACTATTTTTGAAATTCAAGGAGCATTCTTCTGCTGCTTCCGGATGAATTTCGATCGCTTCCAATTTAATAGCTGGATTTTTCTGAAGTACCATCAGCGAAAGCACCCCCGTTCCAGCACCAATATCCAGGGCAGAAGTGACATGCATGGGCTCAATCAAAGCCCCCAACAACATGCTATCTGTCCCTACTTTCAGCGGACTTTTATCCTGAATAATGTTAAAATGCTTGAATTGAAATGAGGACAAATCAATACGCTTTAGCGAAAACGACGCGTCCTGTCGAAGGTTTACCTGTCACCATACAAACACCCGCTTCTTCTTTGCGATCTAAAGCGATACAACGAATTGTTGCTTTGGTTTCTTCTTTGATGCGTTCTTCAGTTTCGGATGTTCCGTCCCAATGTGCCAAGAAAAATCCTCCTTTGTCGATTTCTTTTTTGAATTCTTCGTAGGAATCAATTTCACGCATGTTTGCTGTACGGAAATCTATTGCTTTTTGTAATAAATTCGCTTGAATGTCAGCCAATAATTGCTCAATGTAATTTTCCAATCCATCGAAGTCAACAACTTCTTTTGTTTTGGTATCACGTCTAGCGACTTCAGCTTTTCCATTTTCCAAATCTCTTGGTCCCATCGCAACGCGCACAGGAACACCTTTGGATTCGTATTCAGCGAATTTCCATCCTGGACGACGATTTTCATCATCATCATATTTGAATGAAATTCCTTTCGCTTTTAATTTCGCTGCCAATTGCGCCATTTTTTCTGAAATAGCTGTTAATTCTTCTTCGGTGCGATTAATCGGAACGGCTACCACTTGAATTGGCGCTAACGCTGGAGGCAATACAAGTCCTTCATCATCTGAATGCGTCATAATTAACGCTCCCATTAATCGTGTCGATACTCCCCAAGAAGTTGCCCAAACATAATCTAGTTTACCCTCTTTATCCGCGAACTTCACTTCAAACGCTTTGGCAAAATTTTGACCCAAAAAGTGAGAGGTTCCGGCCTGAAGTGCTTTACCATCCTGCATCATTGCTTCAATACATAACGTATCATCTGCTCCAGCAAAACGTTCATTGGCCGTTTTCCTTCCTTTGATGACTGGCATAGCCATGTAATTTTCAGCGAAATCAGCGTAAACATCAAGCATTTGTTCTGTTTCTGCAATTGCCTCTTGTTTGGAAGCGTGTGCGGTATGACCTTCTTGCCATAAAAATTCCGTAGTTCGAAGAAACAAACGTGTTTTCATTTCCCAACGAACCACATTTGCCCACTGATTGATCAAAATAGGAAGATCTCGGTACGATTGAATCCAGTTTTTATAGGAGTTCCAAATAATGGTTTCAGAAGTTGGACGAACGATCAATTCTTCTTCCAATTTGGAATCCGGATCGACAACAACACCACTTCCGTCCTCCGCATTTTTTAAACGATAGTGTGTCACTACAGCACATTCCTTCGCAAATCCATCAACGTGGCTTGCTTCTTTACTTAAATAAGACTTCGGAATAAATAACGGAAAATACGCGTTAGAATGTCCAGTTTCTTTGAACTTCGCATCCAAAATATCACGCATTTTCTCCCAAATAGCATAACCATAGGGTTTGATGACCATACAACCGCGGACGTCGGAATGTTCCGCTAAATCAGCGCGATAAACCAATTCATTATACCACTTTGAATAATCTTCTGCTCTCGTTACGTATTTCTGTGCCATAGCTCCTTTAATTGAGCGCAAAGGTAACGAAAATACTTCAAAATGATGAGGGAATGAAACGACCCAACTTAGTGCTTCTGGTTCTTTATTGCCGAAGGAGTCATTTGATTTGAAATCAAATCATGCGTATAATGCTGGTACATGGCCATCATTTGACGAATTATTTGTTGTTCGTGTGAACTACGTTTTTGCTTCATCTGTTCATTCCAAACCGTATTTAAAAATCCATTATTGGACATTTCGAATGAAATTAAATTCCCTTGTTCACAGACCATTTTCGGCATCGAATTGGGGTTGAAATAAGACGTTCCAAAGGAATAATATTCCGTTTGAATTCCAAGAAGATCAATGATTGTTGGCATGATATCAATCTGTTGAAAAACCTTTTTCTGATTCACTTTCGGGAGTTTCATGGACGCATGATAAAATCCGATCGGAATACGATAAGTCCAATTCAAGGAATGACGGTCTCGACGTTGCGTAGGACCAACATGATCCGCGCAAAAGACGAACAATGTATTCTTGAACCAAGCTTGCTTCTGAGCCTTCTGCCAAAATTCTTTCAAGGCCATGTCCACATAGGAAATCGTCGCACAAAGTGGTTCTGGGCCATGTTTTACCTTTCCTTTGAATTCGGAAGGAATCGTATATGGATGATGAGAGGACAAGGTGAAAATCATCGAGAAAAACGGCGATTTAAATCGATTCATTTCATCCGCGGCAAAATGCAACATGTGATGATCTTCGATTCCCCAATTCCCATCAAAATCTGCATCATTTGGATATTCATTTCTTCCATAATAGGCATCAAATCCAGCCGCTGAAGTAAATCCATCAAAGCGCATCGAACCATTATTCGCACCATGAAAAAAAGCAGAATAATATCCTTTGCTTTTTAAAATAGCTGGTAGACCTTGAAATTGATTGGAACTGTAGGAAGATAAAATAAAGGACTCATTCGTGTATGCCGGAATCGAAGAAACCACAGATGGAACGGCATCCATTGATGTTCGACTATTGGCAATCGCATTATTGAAAAACATCGATTGACACAAGATGGAGTCGAGGAATGGCGTGTAACTTTCTGGGCTATTTGGACCACAATACATGGTTCCAAAGCTTTCGAGTAAAATAAAACAAACATTCGTTCCTTTCGGTAAAAAAGCTTGTGGTTCACTTTGTTGGACCGGATTAAAAATGCGATTCAATTCTTTGTCGTCAAAATAGGATTTCTCTTCCACCCCTTTCATATTCCAGGTTTTCACGAGTGTAAATGCGGAATTCAATACAGCCGGAGCATTTTCCAAACTGCTATAATTGGTTGCTTCAATGATGCCAATCGGTTTTAATTGAAATCCACCTCTACC
Source organism: Flavobacteriales bacterium (assembly GCA_046070685.1). Lineage (GTDB taxonomy): Bacteria > Bacteroidota > Bacteroidia > Flavobacteriales_D > Crocinitomicaceae > UBA952. The sequence continues at coordinate 8,684 of JBJTMU010000093.1, forward strand.
AATAACAATGGAACAACCAAGTATAAGGACAAAGTTCACCCATGCGTATTTCTCTTTCCAAGGAAAATTACTCTGATTCGAGGCACGAAAAACGCGAAAAACAACGACCAGACTGATCACAAAACAAACGATTAACCACCAAAATTCCAAGATAAAATCACCAGCTAGACTCGATGTCTCCGTATTCGTCAACATGTATATAAAGTAATCAAAACTTGTTCGTTTCGCCGTATAGGAAAAATAAGCTACATCCCAAGCATTGAATACAAAAACAAGTAAAACGGTGATAATAAAAACAGGGCGTTTTATGTTCTTCCGGTATTTTTCCCAAGTTGTTGGCAGCGGAAAAAAGGTCAAGATCAAATAGGGAAAAAAGAAAAGTCCAATCGTGATTAGGTCAAACCACGCTCCGATAAAGTAATCTTGAATAGAAAAATTTGGAAACTTTTTACTGTTCGATGCAATCAGCAATACTCGATACATCGACAGGAAAATCCCGACAAACAACAAAGGTTTTAGCGATTTAAGCGTATTTCGAAACAAGTAAATGTTCAATTTAGTACGTTAAAATACGTTCGATGGCTTCACTTAAACGCTCCGAAGCTAAAAATTGCTTTTCAAGCGATACGGCAAATGGCACTGGTGTATCCATAGATGCCACGCGTAAAACAGGCGCATCCAATTGTTCAAAGCAATGTTCCGTGATCAAGGCAACCAACTCACCTCCGATTCCACCCGTTAAGCAATCTTCATGAAGAACAATCACTTTCCCTGTTTTATTAGCGGCTGCAAAAATTGCTTCTTTATCCAATGGCAACAAACTTCGTAAATCGATGATTTCTGCGGAAACTTGTGGGAATTCCTTCATGGTTTCACTTGCCCAGTGAACACCAAGTCCGTAAGTAATGATGGTTAAATCCGTTCCTTCAGAAACGGTTCTAGCTTTTCCAATTTCCACGGTGTAGTAATCAGTTGGGATTTCTTCCTTCAAACTACGATACAAATATTTGTGCTCAAAAAACAACACTGGATTTGGATCTTCAAACGCCGCATTCAAGAGTCCTTTGGCGTCGTATGGCGTGGATGGATAAAGTATTTTTAATCCGGGCGTATGAAAGAACCATGCTTCATTACTTTGAGAGTGAAACGGTCCTGCGGCTGTTCCCGCACCTGTAGGCATGCGAACAACGACATCAGCATTTTGTCCCCAACGCCAGTGCATTTTAGCCAAATTATTGACAATTTGATTAAATCCACACGTTACGAAATCTGCGAACTGCATTTCGACCATTGCTTTCATACCAGAAATCGACAATCCAAGTCCTGCACCCACAATAGCGGATTCACACAAAGGTGTATTTCGGACACGGTCTTTTCCGAATTGATCGACCAATCCTTCGGTTACTTTAAAAGCGCCACCGTATTCAGCAATATCTTGTCCCATAAGAACCAATCCTTGGTGTTTTTCCATGGATTGAATCAATGCGTCCTGAATTGCGTCGATAAATCGTTTTTCTTCTTTCGCACCTGAAGCTTCAATTACTTGCTGAATATGCGGTGCATAAACATCATTCATTTCCACTTCCAAACTTGCTTCGATAGCAGGTTCCGCATTTGCTTGATCAAATCCTTGTTGAATTTCTTCTTTGATCTGTTCTTTGATCTGTTGAATTTCCTCGTTTGAGAGCAGTCCTAATTCCAATAAGTACGCTTCATAATTGCTGACTGGATCTTTTTTCTCCCATTCATCTTGAATCCCTTCAGGATAATATTTCGTTCCTGAAGATTCTTCATGTCCACGCATGCGGAAAGTCATTAATTCGAGAAGGTATGGTTTCGGGTCTTGACGTATTTCTTCATTTATTCGACGAACAGTTCGAATGACTTCCAGCACGTTATTGCCGTCAATTTGAAGCGCATTCATTCCATATCCGATTCCTTTATCAATAAATTGTTTACATCTAAATTGCTCGATGGAAGGCGTAGATAATCCCCAACAATTATTTTCCACTGCAAAAATGACTGGTAAGTCCCAAACGGCAGCAACATTTAATGACTCATGAAAATCGCCTTCTGAAGCCCCACCGTCACCAGTAAACACAATAGTTGACTTTTTACTTTTGGTGATTTTATTTGCTAAGGCGATTCCATCTGCGATTCCCAATTGTGGACCGAGATGCGAAATCATTCCAACCAGTTTATGATCTTGCGTACCAAAGTGAAAACTACGATCGCGTCCTTTTGTATAGCCATTCAATTTACCTTGAAATTGGGAAAACAGTCGATTCAGCGGAATTTCTCTAGTGGTAAATACACCCAAATTTCGGTGCATCGGTAAAATGTACTCATCCTCATTCATGGCATAGGCACATCCAACCGAAATTCCTTCCTGTCCCCAGCCAGAGAACCATTTGGTGATTTTACCTTGACGAAGTAAAATCAACATTTTTTCTTCGATGAGTCGTGGTCGAACTAGTTTGGTGTAAATGTTTTTTAATTCCTCATCCGAGAAACCTTCGCGATTGAACGTAATTTCTGACATGTTTGATTTATTTTCCTAAGGTCTTTCGAACGAATAATTATACTTTTAAACCGTGAACTACGCGTTCTTTTCGTTTCGTTTTTTGTAAGCGTTTTTTCACAACAAGTAGATGTGCTGACTTTGGAACGCCACGCATTAAATCGACTTTATATACATTTTCTCCGTAAGTGATTTTCGGTCCTCCTTGACTATTCCAATCAGCGTCAAAATAATAGCGTTTAATCGAACTACCTTCTTGTTTTGTAGCGAAAGAAAGAACTCTACCCTCACCTTCTTCGAAACGGACCATGACTTCTCCTTTCGGACCAAATCCTTCAAATACACATTTTGTTAATGCTGGAATGACGATGGTTTCTTTTTCACTACTCGAACTTGAAACCAAGGTTCCGTTTTGAGTTGTATTCTGACTATTGTCTTTTTTCTCTTGATTTAAAAAGATTGCATGTGAAGTGTAAAACTGTACTTGACGCATTTTCTCATCTGAATCCAAAGAGAAATCATCTCTAATCTGAGTGGTATATGGAATTTTCACTCCACACGACATTAAAACAGTTGCAAAAGAAACTAATAAGAAGATATTTTTCATAATCCGTAATTTTGTTCAAATTTACAGAAAATAGGAATGAAACACCTGAAAAAATACTTTTTAACATCGATCCTGTTCCATTTCATTGGATTTATGACTTTTTCGTGTACAGATGTTCAATCAACTATGCCGAAAAACTTGGATGATATTCGTTCGAAGTCAAATTATTCAGCTAAACCCGAAAAGAAAAAACAAGCAGAGGATTTTAGCGAATTAATGACGGCGTATAATCAGGATTCTGTTCGCTTGAGCATTTTGGGGATTACAAGAGATACTACAGATTCATTTTTGGATCAATTCATCTATGAGAAATCCGAACGTTTTCTTGTATCAGATTCAAGTAATCATGTGTTTAATCATCGTTTTTGGTTATTTAAACCCGATTCGAATGCGGTGAAGAATGTTTTTTACAATTGGTTTGACCAACAATTTTGCCAGAGAAATGATGCCATCAAAATGTATAGTCAACAAAAACTGTATCGGGAACATCTGCTGTTTATTTGCACGAACCAAAGCATCCATGTTGTCAGTAGTTCATCAAAAATTGATGCGTTAAAATGGATTCGATATATTCAATTCACCGAAAAGAAAGTCCAATTCATTTACATTTGTCACCAGCCTAAAAACAAAAAGGCACAATGGTTTACTTATAAACAACAGCAATTAACACCCATTCCAGCTATATGAACATCCTAAATCGCGGTCAAATCGTTGTTTTTCCCACAAAGAAATTTGAAGAATGGGCAACGAAAAACAGTGAAGAAACTTTGTATTTTTCAGAAAGTCCTGAACCTACTGTTTATTTAATTGAAGAAGAATTTTGGGATGATGAATTGATCATTGAGAAATACCGAAAAAAAATTCTTCGAAGAGAGTTTTCTGAGATTTGTATGGATGAAACAACATGGCCCATTCTTAAGGACAACGAATCTTTTCTGACTTATTTTGATCTCCATTTGGGAATCATGGTCATCGATTTGTTGGATACAGATTTAATCAGTGAAGAAGTCGATCTATAAATTTTTGAAAAGCTCCACATTTAAATAAGCAGGATCACCTGTAACCTCACTCCCAATCCAAGGAGGAAGATTAAACTCATGATCTTCAGCTTCTAATTCAATTTCAGCGAGAATGAGTCCTTCATATTTCCCATGAAACACATCAATTTCCCACGTCTCACCAGAAAATTGAACTTCATATCGCGTTTTGGATAAGCACTTCAGTTTGGCCACTTCGATCAGCTGAAGGGCATCTTCTTTTGGGATTTCGTATTCAAATTCGTAACGAGTCATTCCAGCCCCCATTTTAATTGTCAAAAATGCACCTTGATTTTTTACACGAATTCGAACAGATTTTTCTCGGTCTTCAAACAAATATGCCTGTTTAATTTCTGATTTAGAAAGGATTGTTTCCTTCTCCCACTCGATTGATTGAAGTAAATACTTACGTTCTATTTCAAGCATTGATTCATTTTTTTTTAATATTTTTACCAAAGATGCAACTTAATGAGAATGTATTGCGTCAAAGCATGTGAAATTTTAAAGTTTTTATAATGAAATTATCCCTTACTATTCTGTCTTTTTGTTTCTTAGGATTCGGATTAAATGCTCAAAAAAACATTGAGTCAAACGGAATAAAAATCACCACAAAACAAATCAACTGTAATATTCCTGCGGAAGGATATGAGTCAGATTTAATTCAATTAACCATTCAAAATCAAACGAATACTGTAAAAACAGTTACGTATAGTTTTGAATTGTTCTATGATGGCGTTTGTGCGACATGTGATCACGAAGAGTATGTTTATACGCAAGTGTTACAACCAAATGAAGTGTTGGTTGGCGAATGTTTGGATCGCACTCACCTAGGATTAACGATTTTTCATCACATGCCGGCGCATTTGACAAAAACAACGTTAACTGATTTCAATATTAAAAACGTAGTTGTAAAATAATTACCATGAATTTAAAACGCTTTTTTGTTGCAGCCACTTTTTTTGCTGGAACAGTTCAAAGTATTTACGCACAATGTACGGTGACGGCAAGTGCGCAAAGTACAACAATCCCTTGTAATGGATCTACTATCTTAAGTGTTTCTGGAAGTGGGACAAGTCAAGTTGCATTCGGTGAAAACTTTAACAGTGGACAACCAGTTGGATGGCAATTTTCTCAAGTCGTTACAATTGCGAACAATACTTGTGGAGTTCCATCGCTAGATGGCACAGATTTCATGTGGATGGGAAATCAATCTGTAGCTCCACGTGAAATGACCACGATTCCATTGGATGTTTCTTCCGGAGGACAAGTTTGTTTTGATATGCGTTATGCCATTCAAGCTCAAGCTTCACCATGTGAAGGCCCGGATTTAGCGAGCGAAGGAGTTTATGTTCAATATTCTACAGATGCTGGACTATCATGGACAACCATTCAATATTGGTCGCCAAATGGTGGATATGATCCGCTTTTGACATCATGGCAAAACTATTGTTTAGCGATTCCTGCAGCTGCTCAAACAACATCTACTCAATTTAGATGGACACAATTAGCCGTTTCCGGTGCAGCATTTGACCACTGGGGACTAGATAACATCATGATTACGGCAACTGCTCCCAACTTTAACATTACTTGGTTACACGATAACTATTCATACGGACCTGGTGTTTACACGGGGGATGATCCAACACCTGTGAGTCCTACTGGAACAACTTCTTACATTGTCATGATGACTGATAGTATCAATACATGTTATGACACTATTACGATATCAGTAGATTACCCGCATATTGACACAGTTACGACAATCAATCCAACTTGTGGAAGTGTGAACGGAAGTTTGACCGCTACTTCATCCGGAGGAGCTGGGGGCTACACCTATAGTATCGGTGCTGCTTTCCAACCCACAGGAACATTCAACAACTTAGATACTGCCTTGTACACCATTATTATGGTTGATCAAAATAACTGTTCAGATACAATGGTAGCTATTCTGGACGGTGTTGATTCCTTGCAAATCACCAATTTAACCTCTGTCACCACCACCTGTGGTCTAGACAATGGGGTGATCGATTTTGATATAGTTGGAGGAACACCGATATTCCAATACAGTATCGACAATGGAACAACTTATTCACCTACGATTAACTTTATTAATTTGTCACCAGGTGTTTACCCAATTCGAGTAGAAGATCAAAATGGCTGTTTCGATATTGAATCGATTGAAATCTTCCCTTCGACGAATCCAAACATTGATAATTTCAACTCTACACTTGAATTTTGTAGTCTTTCTGATGGAGGTATTACATCAAGTACGTCCTTAGGAATTACGCCTTATCAATTTGTGTTACACCAAGGCGCCAACCTCATTGCCAATAATGCAACAGGAAACTTTACAGGTCTTCAATCGGGCGATTATGCCTTGATTGTTATTGATCAAATCGGATGTGTTGACAGTGTGATGGTCACTGTAGATTCCATTCCGGCACCGGTTGCGCCACTTCAAGATACTGTATTGTGTAATTTAACATTGCAAATCAATGGTGTGCTATCTTATACAGGAACAAACTGGACAGCGAATTCTCCATTGATTAATTTCTCAAATGTGACTGGCATGAATCCAACAATTCAAGCGGACACAGCTGGAATTTATGCGATTACTGTAACTGACAGTGTTTGTAACTTTACAGAAACATTCCAATTAACCTTTGTTGCCGATCCTTACACCCATGTACTGGACACCACCTTGTGTGTTGGCGAGACATTGGTTATTTCAGCGATTGTTCAACCACAAAACATCAGTTATTTATGGTCAACTGGACAAACAACTTCTGCAATTAGCGTTACTGAAACTGGAAATTATGTGGTGGCAACTACAAATATGTGTGGAACTTCCATTGATACTGCGAAAATTGAATTCTATTTTTGTGACATCGAGGTTCCGAACGTATTTACACCAAATAACGATGGGGCAAATGACTACTTCCAATTGTTATTCTTCGGTGGAATCAAAACGTTTAACTGTACGATTTTAAATCGATGGGGACAAGTGATTCGCGAGTATGACAATCCTGCATTTATGTGGGATGGAAAAGATGAATCCGGAGATGATGTTTCTGAAGGAGTTTATTTCTACATTGCGAAAGCAGTTTCAAATGGTGGAAATGAAATTTTAAAACAAGGAAATGTTACCTTGGTAAGATCTGAGTAAATCGTCAAGAATCACTATCTTTACGCGTGCTTAAATTAAAACAAAATACGCCAAGATGGGTAGTTGTACTTCTTGACTTGATGATACATCTGAGTGCGCTTGCATTCGCCTACTTAATCCGCTTTGACCTCAAAGCGGATTTTTCTTTGATACAAACCGAATGGACCATTCTTTCGAAGTCACTTTGGTTTTTTATTGTCATCAAATTAATTGTCTTCTATTTTTTTCAAATTCACAAAGGATTGGTGCGCTACACTTCCACGGAAGATTTGAAACGCATCTTTTTAGCTGAATTCCTCTCCTCTACTATTTTCCTTATTGCCGGATTCCTTCGCTTCCAACTGATGGATGGCTATTTCCTTTTCCCGATGTCTGTTCTCGTCATGGAATTCTTAGCCAGCGTTACGTTTATTGTGGGCGGAAGATTCATTATTAAATTATTGTACTTAGAGTCTATTAAAGATCGAGGAACGAAAGAATCGGTGATTATTTATGGTGCTGGGGTTTCAGGGCTCATCACGAAACGAACATTGGAAAAAGACACGAGAAACAATCAGTTTGCTGCAGCTTTCATAGATGACAATGAAAAACTTCGCGGTTCTCGTATCGAAGGAATCAATGTTTACGGTCCAAGTCAATTAAAAACTTTACAAGTTGAATTGGAAGCAAAAACCCTGATCATTGCCATACAACATCCAGATATTGCCAAAATGCAATCTGTGATTGATGAAGCCATTCAATTAAAAATGAACATTCAAAAGGTTCCAAATCCGAAAAGTTGGATCAATGGTGCCTTCAGCTCTAAACAATTAAAAAAAGTAAATATTGAAGATCTTCTTGGAAGGGAAGTGATTGAATTACAAAATGATCAATTAACGGAGGAATTAAAAGGCTCCTGTATTCTCGTTTCTGGGGCTGCCGGATCCATCGGAAGCGGTTTAGTGCAACAAATTGCCAAGTTTCAACCTAAGAAAATGGTGCTATTGGATCAAGCGGAATCTCCCCTGTATGATTTACAATTCGAATTGAATCAACACTTTCCCCTACTCTCTTACGAAGTGGTGATTGGGGATGTCTGTAATTCCGAACGTATGCGTAAATTATTTTCGGTCTATTCTCCAGATATCGTTTTTCATGCCGCAGCTTACAAACATGTTCCAATGATGGAATTAAATCCAGCCGAGGCTGTACAAACAAATGTACATGGAACCAAAATTTTGGCTGATTTAGCACTGGAATTCAATGCGAAGAAATTTATCATGATTTCTACCGACAAAGCGGTGAATCCAACAAATGTGATGGGCGCTTCAAAACGCATTGCTGAAATGTATGTTCAAAAGTTAAATGATCAACAGCGAACTCAATACATCACCACACGCTTTGGAAATGTATTAGGCTCAAATGGCTCGGTTATTCCATTATTCCAAAAGCAAATTGAAAATGGCGGACCCGTTACCGTTACAGACGAACGAATCACTCGATTTTTCATGACGATTCCAGAGGCTTGTCAATTGGTCTTAGAAGCAGCCACCATGGGAAAAGGCGGAGAAATTTTCGTGTTTGAAATGGGTAAGTCGGTTAAAATAGTTGACCTAGCTAAAAAAATGATTCAATTATCCGGATTGGAAATTGGGAAAGACATCGAATTGAGTTTTACCGGATTGCGTCCAGGTGAAAAATTATATGAAGAATTATTAGCTAATGAAGAAAATACGATGCCAACACATCATCAAAAAATCCTCATTGCAAAAACACGTGTTGAATCGGAAGAACAAATGGAACGCATTCAAAAATTGGTCGAACTTTGTACCAATCAGGAGAATGAATCCATCGTTCAACAAATGAAAAACATCGTTCCCGAATTTATTAGCAATAACTCCGAATATCAAAAACTCGATAAATGATCTCTCCTGCCCGTATTTTCGTTCGCCTTACTGACTTAGATATTCTAGGACATGTCAATAATGCCATTTACCTTACCTACTTTGAAATCGCCCGCATGCATTATTTCGCCGAATTGGTTGGGACAAATTGGAATTGGATAGAAGAAGGTGTTGTTTTGGTGAAAAACGAAGTGGAATACCTGAAACCAATTGTACTTAATGACGTTCCCTTTGTCACTGTGTTCCTCCTTCAAATGGGAACAAAAAGTTTCACCCTAGGTTACGAAATTCGCGTAAACGATGAAATCGTCACGAAAGGAAGCTCTACATTGGTTGCATTTAATTCAAAAACGCAATCTACCATTGAAATTCCTGAAAAAATGAAAGAAGCTATTCAAAAAATAGCGTAACTTTCTGACTGATTTCAAACTCTTTAGCATGAAACAACACATGCTTTTATTCCTTCTTTTCAATTTCTATTTGACATGGAGTCAAACGGAAAGTCCATGTGGTAATGTGGTTAAAAAATGTCCAAGGCAGAATTTAATCAATTGCTACAGCCTGTTATCTTTTGACGACCAACGAAATCTTTACGTACTCAAAAAAGATTATGCCACGCCTTACAACGGAACATGTTCCACCTGTCATCAGAATGGAAATTTAGAAGAAACATTAAACATCATAAATGGTTACAGGGATGGTATAGATACTTCGTATTTTTCAAACGGGTGCAAACAATCAATTCAGGCTTATTCTATGGGGAAACTGAATGGAAAAAGCACGGTGTATTATGAAACCGGTAGAAAGGAACGAGAAATCAATCATGTGCAAAATTTACTACAAGGGATTTATATTCTTTTCGAGGATAATGAACAAAACGACACCATCGAATTTCACACGTACAAGAACAACTTGATGGATGGTCCCCAAAAATATTACTACGAGCATTCCCAGATTGCTAAATTGGTGTATTACAAAGCTGGCTTGTTGGATGGTCCACATATCACTTATGCTGATTCCGGAAAAATTGAAATGCGTCTCAATTACAAACAAGGAAAGAAGGATGGAAAGTGGATTTACTACTATGAAAGTAGCAAGGAAGCACACATCGAAAATTGGTCAAACGGATTAAAAAATGGAGAATTTAAAACGGTTGATGAAAAAGGAATGATCCTTCAACAAGCTTTTTACAAGAACAATCTCCCGGTGGATAAACACGTAGAATATTACCCCGATGGAAAATTGAAATATCAGGCCTTGTACACTTCCAAAGGAGAAAAACTAGAGGAATTTAGTATTGATCAGTTCGGTGTGAAAACAGAATTATTTAAAAAGATTGAAAAATCGAAAAAAGGCGAACCGAAAAAAGCCGCGGAGATTTCGAATGAGAAAGTAGAAAATCCTTAGATCAAACCACTTAACAATAGTCCAGCCATCAGCAATAAAAAGAAGGCTACCATATATCGAATGAAGTTATAGGACACCTTTTGCAAGTATTTCTTTCCCAGTATTGAACCTGAAAAGGCCGCAATTGCACCGATGATTAAATAATGCCACTGTAATTCTTCCCATTTTGTTTGACCAGCATAAACGGAAATCCGAGAAAAATCAATTAGTGTAGAAATCAATGCGCTCGTTGCGACAAATAGGTGCTTATCTAAATCGATTTTCGAAAGAAAGGCTGATCGAAGCGCTCCCTGATGTCCGGACAACCCACCAAAAAATCCACTGATGAATCCACCCATGGGTAAAAACACAGGGCTGTTTGAACCTGGAAATTTAATTTTCTTCCATTCAAAAATGACAAAAACCACCATTAAGACCCCAATCAAAAAAGAAATAGCACTTACATCTTTCCCCTCGAAGAAAGGTGACGCATATAGTGTTCCTTCCTTACCAATAAAAGTCAATAAATTCGCGCCAAGCAATGCACCGAT
>JBJTMU010000094.1:0-63001 GCA_046070685.1 Flavobacteriales bacterium
CAAGACTTAAGGCAAAAGCACCAAAGCTTCCAAGAGTCAACATCAACCATTCATTGATATAATACCCAAATGTTCCGCCTAAATAATTTAGTTGATCGCTAAAAAAACCAAGAAAAAGAGACCCCCAAAGCATGTATGCAATAGTGATGGTGAAGGCTTTTCCGAGGGGAACGATGGCATAGTCAAATAAAATGCGAATACCTGAAATGAAGAGTAGAAAACAAATCCCAAAGGAAGTGATTCCAAATAGGCGATAGATCAATAAATGCGAGGACCATGCACCGAATTTTCCAAGCCAGTTTTGTACGGGGGCTTCTGTTGAGTTAAAAATATAATCAACAAACGAACGATTTAAAATGCGATCTTGATCTTCTGTCCAAGTGAATAAATAGGATAGACAAGCGAGAAATAAATAGACCGAAAGCAAGGAAAGTACGGACCCTAAGATTACCTTGAATCGTTTAGAATCAAAATTGGACATGAAATTCCATCGAGCAGGTGTTTTTACCTTCGTTGGTTTTGCTGCCTTCTCTTCTTTCTTCTTACTACTCGTTGAACTACCTGGATTTTCTTCCTTTTGCTCTCTTTTTGGTATGAATTCGTTGTCTTCCATGTGCTATTTATGCAATATCCAACGAAGATAGCTGATAAGGTCACATTCCAAACGAAATAGAAGGAATACTATAAACAAGATTTTGTTAGTTATTTCGGTTGATCGATGAGGCTGACTTGGCAGACATTTCTCGGAAGGCTTTCAAGCTTATTTTTTGATAGTCCGAAGGAATCATAAACAAGGACAACGGGGGTGTTTTACGGTCAATCGACTCTAAGGTATATTTGAACAAACCAGCTTCGCTAACCACATAATATTCAAGTGCCAAACCAGGCAATTGTGCAAATGCATCGAGGTATTTTGCTGAGATGGACGGGGTGTAAACGATGTTCAATTCATGTTGTAATTGGGGATGGATCAGTTTCATTTTTTTTCCTTTGACGCCCGCAATTTTCGCTTTTCCCCTACATGATTCAAACGTATATTTTTCGCCTTCAGATACATCGACACTATCTTTCATTTGAACGGCAAATTTTCCTTGCTCCGTCTCAATAAGTACATATTTTTTTTGATAAATCAAGTGCTTAATGGTTTCCTGTCGTCCAAGATTGCTACTAAAATGAACGATTTTCAACAGGGAGTCACGCGCGAAAAGGATCATTTTTGCTTGAACTGAATCGTTTACATCCACTCGCTCGATGCGGTAAGTGAGAGTGCCATTAAAATGCAGTGCATCTTGTGTCCAACTTTGAAGTGCGAAACTCAAGATAAAGGCACTGAAAATGATGAATTTCCACATAAATAAAGAAGGTCAATGATTCAAAATAGATAAACAAATATACCCAAATTCAAAGAAGTTGAAGGTACGCAACAAGATACTTCCTTCAGAAAGTTGTAAATTTGTCCTGCCCGATAAAAGGGACAATTATGAATCGTCAATTACAATTTATTTTCAATCCTTCGGAATTAGGAGCCGGAACACGTGGCGCCTCTTTGGGACCGGAAGCCATTCGTTCCGCGGCAAGAGCAGAACAGTCAACGTTGTTTTCGGAATACCCATTGTACATATTGCCCAATCGAAATGATTTGCTTGATCGTCCTACCAACTATCCTTATGCAAAACGAATCGATGGGGTACTTCAAATATTTGAAGGAATCAAGCAACAAGTAAAAGACGCGGTGGATTCAGGTTTGTTTCCATTCATTATCGCCGGAGATCATTCATCAGCAGGTGGAACAATGGCTGGATTAAAAGCAGCATATCCGGGTAAACGTCTGGGTGTTTTGTGGATTGATGCGCATGCGGATATTCATTCTCCTTACACAACTCCATCCGGAAATATTCATGGAATGCCGATTGCAACGGCTTTGGGGATTGATCAATCCGATCTTCAAAAGAATAACTTGGATTTAACCACCATGCAATACTGGAATCAGTTAAAAAGTCATGCGTTAAAACCATCAGATTTGATTTATATAGGTGTGCGTGATGTTGAAGAGGAAGAAATTCATGCGATGAAACAATTGAATTTGCGGAATTATACCGTAAAGGAATTGCGCGAGCGTGGTTTGTCTTTGTGCATCGATGAAATCAAAGAAAAATTCCAATCATGTGACATTGTTTATGTTTCATTCGATGTGGATTCCATGGATCCAAGCGAAACTTCCTACGGGACAGGAACACCTGTTCCAAATGGATTGAGTTTTGAAGAAGCAAAGTCAATCCTCCAGCACATGGCGACTTTACCAAATCTTGCTTGTATGGAAATGGTTGAAATTAATCCATGTTTGGATAATGAAAAAAATAAAATGGCGGAGAAATCTTTTGAATTGATTAAAGCCTTGGTAAAAAGTTTAAAATAACATGGAACAACAAATTACAGCACTCTTATTGGAACATTCAACTGCTTTGTTTGGAGAACAAATCGAAGCAAAAATGATACAGTTTCAAGTCACTAGAAAAGACGTTGAAGGAGATTTGACATTAGTGGTTTTCCCATTTGTTAAGTTGCTTCGCTGCTCTCCAATCGAGGCTGGACAGAAAATTGGTGATTTTATCTCTTCACATGTTTCTCATGTTGAAAAATGCATGGTCATCAATGGGTTTTTAAATATCGTTTTTTCCGAACAATACTGGCTTGATCAATTAAATGAAGTCTTTCAAACGACTAATTATGGTTTTGCTCAACCAGGTTCCAAGCCGACGATTATGGTTGAATATTCATCGCCAAATACGAATAAACCCTTACACCTTGGACACCTTCGCAATAACTTTTTAGGGTATTCCGTTTCGGAAATCTTAAAAGCTGATGGACACGAAGTGATCAAAACCCAAGTGATAAATGATCGTGGAATTCACATTTGCAAAAGCATGTTGGCATGGGAGAAATTTTCGCCACTGAATGAAAAAGGTGAAAGAGAAACTCCTGAAAATACAGGGTTAAAAGGAGATAAATTAGTTGGAAAATATTACGTTGAATTTGATAAGCAACTTCAAAAAGAAGCAAAAGAATTGATCTCTTCATGGGAAAAAGGTGATTTCTCCAACTGTTCTGAAAATATTAAAATCGCTTATTCGAATTTTCAAGCAGCGAAAATTGGAAAGGACGAAAAAGCCATCGAAGGGATCGATGATAAAATCAAAGAATTAGCAAAAAATAATACAAGCATTCTTTTGGAGGCAAAAGAAATGTTGGTAAAATGGGAAGCAAGAGATCCACAAGTATATCTTCTGTGGACGACCATGAATTCATGGGTATATGCTGGATTTGAACGCACGTACACAAAAATGGGAGTCGATTTTGATAAATTATATTTCGAATCGGAAACGTTTCTTCTTGGGAAAGATCAAGTGATGAAAGGACTCGCTGATGGTGTTTTTTATCAAAAGGAAGATGGTTCCGTTTGGATTGACTTAACTTCTGAAGGATTAGATGAAAAGTTGGTACTACGTTCGGATGGAACGGCTGTTTACATGACCCAAGACATCGGAACTGCCATTGATCGATTTCATGATTTCCCCAGCCTAAATGGAATGGTTTACACGGTTGGAAATGAACAGGATTACCATTTTAAAGTCCTCTTTTTAATTTTGAAAAAACTAGGTTATTCTTGGGCTGATAATTGTTTTCATTTATCCTACGGCATGGTTGATTTACCAAGTGGTAAAATGAAATCCCGCGAAGGAACAGTAGTTGATGCGGACGATTTAATGGACGAGGTTGTGGAGAAGGCAGCAGAAATGACCAAAGAACGTGGACACATCGAAACGTTGAATGAATCCGAACGAAATCAACTTTTTGAACAGATTGGTTTAGGTGGATTGAAGTATTATTTATTGAAGGTTGATCCGAAAAAACGAATGATGTTTAATCCGGAGGAATCCATCGATTTAACTGGGAATACAGGTCCATTTATTCAATATGCACATGCCAGAATTTCAACATTGTTGGAACGTGGTGGTAACATCGATTTATCAGAAATTCAATCGGCTACATTAAATCAGGAGGAAAAAGAAATCATTAAATTATTGACGCAATTCCCGAGTACGATACATGAGGCCGCAGTTGGATTTTCTCCTGCTATCGTCGCGAATTATATTTACGATTTGGTAAAAAACTACAATCATTTTTATCAAGCAGTAAAAATCCTTTCCGAAGAAAATCTAGCCAACAAAAATATTCGTTTGGCCATGAGTGAATGTGTTCGCAGAACCATTCAACAAAGTTTACTCGTTTTAGGGATACAGTCTCCCTTGAAAATGTAAGATAAATCGCGCGCAATATAAAGATAGATCATTCGATCTTTTTTGCTTAACTTAAAGTAAAAAAGGATGAAAACTAAATTTAGAAAGGTGTTTTTACGATTATCCCATTGGGATTATCGTGAGGAGGGAGCGTATTTTATCACCATATGCAAAAAGAATCGCGTGCATTTTTTTGGCGAAATTAAACAGGGTAAAATGACATTGTCATCTGTTGGTGAAATGGCAAAATCATGTTGGTTGGAAATTGAATCACATTTTCCGAATGTCCATTTGCGTGAATTTATTTTTATGCCTGACCACATGCATGGGGTTATTGTGATCGATGAATTTAAATCAACAGGCGCTGATTCTGCCATTATTCGCGAGAATAGATTTCAAAACATCGGAAAGAATTCTATTTCTTCTATTGTTGGATCATTTAAATCAGCAGTTTCGAGAAAATCGCGGGAAATCAATCCTGCATTTTCATGGCAACCGCGATTCCATGATCGTGTGATTCGTTCGTCAATAGAATTGGATCGGATTGAAAATTATATTAAACGAAATGTGGAAAATTATCATAAAAAACGGTAGGTATTTGCATATCATGGGCATGCCCGGGATCTGCAAATACAATCATCAAACAATAAAAATATATTGGTATTTAACGACCGAAAATCACCTCGTCTGTAATTTCGCGCACCATGACAAACAATTCTTCCTTAAAGGTTTGTGCCTCATAGGTTCCTTTTTCAATCTGGCGTAATTTATGTTCCCATTGTCCAGTTAATTCTGGACTTTTTAGTAGTTCATTTTTAATGGTGTCGATGAGATTCATGCCCATTTCCGTAGCGATGATGTTTTTCTTTTTCTTTTCAATGTACTTTCTGCGGAAGAGGGTTTCGATGATATTTGCACGTGTTGACGGACGCCCAATGCCATTTTCCTTCATCAATTCGCGCATTTCTTCATTGTCCACTAATTTCCCGGCAGTTTCCATCGCTCGCAGCAAAGTTGCTTCGGTGTAGTATTTCGGTGCGCTCGTTTTTCCTTTATGAATCAATGGTTGATGTGGTCCGCTTTCGCCTTTTTCAAAAATGGGCAGGATTTTATCCTCGCTTTCGTTTTCCTTTTTCTTGTTGCTTGATTCTTTGTTTTCTGCTTTTAAATCATCGTAAATAACTCGCCAACCTTTGTCCAAAATTTGTTTTCCGGTTGCTTTGAATTCCAAGGCATCGACTTTGCCAAGTACTGTGGTGTTAGAAATTTTACATTCTGGATAGAAAACAGAAATGAAACGTCTGCAGATCAAATCATAAATGCGTTGTTCATCTGGGGTGATTCCTGATGGTGCTACTCCTGTTGGAATTATCGCATGGTGATCGGTAATTTTTTTGTCGTCAAAAATCTGCTTGGATTTTGGAATTGGTTTTCCTTGTAGGACATCCGTAAATCGTTTGTAATCGCGCAGTCCGTTCAGAATATTTGGGATTTTTGGATGTAAATCTTCGGATAGATAGGTGGTGTCCACACGAGGATATGTTACCAGTTTTTTCTCGTACAAACTTTGAATTTTGTTCAAGGTTTCCTCAGCACTGTATGCGTAGTATCGATTACCATCCACCTGCAAGGAGGTTAAATCGTACAAACGAGGATTTCCTTCTTTCCCGTCTTTTTGTTCAAATGAGGTAACCTCAAATGGTTTGTCAAGTAAATAAGAGAGTCCTTTTTCGGCCTTATCCTTCGATTTTAAACGATCGATTTGACATTGGAATTCAGTCTCGCGATAGATTGTTTTTAATTCCCAATATTCTTCCGTTTTAAATGCATTAATTTCCTTTTGACGCTGAACAATCATGGCAAGGGTAGGTGTTTGAACTCGTCCGACAGACAAGGTCATTTTGTCCCGACCAAATTTACGCGTGTATAATCGCGTTCCATTTATTCCAAGTACCCAATCTCCGACAGCTCGTGAATTTCCGGCAGCAAATAAATTATCAAATTCTTTTGAATCGCGAAGCTTATTGAATCCATCTTTGATCGCTTCTTCTGTCAAGGAAGAAATCCACAAGCGTTTTACTGGAACTTTACATTTTGCTTTGATTAAAACCCATCGTTGAATCAATTCACCTTCCTGTCCAGCATCCCCACAATTGATTACTTCTTCCGCTTGTGTCATCAAGGTTTCAATCACTTTAAATTGACGCTTTGCACCTTCGTCCTCGCGTAATTTAATGCCGAATTGACTTGGAATGATCGGTAAATCTTCCAATTTCCAATATTTCCAATTCGGATTATAGTCTTCAGGATCCTTCAACGAGCACAAATGTCCAAAAACCCATGTCACGCAATACCCGTTTCCTTCAAGGTAGCCATCACGACGATTTTTGGCGCCAAGAATCTCCGCTAAATCACGGGCAACACTCGGTTTTTCTGCAATGCACAGTTTCATGCTCCATTTAAAATTTGAAAATCAAAAATAGGAAAGAAAGTATCGTTATTTACGTTTGATAAGCGAGAGTTATGAACGATTTTTCACGAAAAATATAATTATTTCGGTAAATGCGTGTAACCAATCAAAATAGTTGCATTTTTGTACTTGATTATCAGCTTTTCATGAAAAAAATCCTACTTGTTCTTTCCTTCATTTGCATCGTGATCATTGGATTTTTTCTCTATCCCTTTCAACATCAAAACCAAGCGCCAATCAGGGCTTTTTATTATTGGAAAAACTACGATGATTTTTGGTTTGAGTCGGATATCCTGGATACCTTACAAATTCGAAAATTATATGTGAAGTATTTTGAAGTAGATTACGATCCCGATTTGGGTCCAATTCCCAAGGCAAAAACAGACTTAAGCATGAGTCGAACTGAATGGGATTACGAAAACGATCAATACAATCCATCCAAAGAAGCGAAAATCAGTGTGATTCCGACGGTCTTTATTTTAAATTCGGTCTTCAAAGAGCCAGAACTGAATACGAAAGAATTGGCGAAAAACATCTTGTTTCTTGTTTTAAAGAAATACGATGAAAATATGAAAGGATTCACTTGTCCGAAGGAAATTCAAATCGATTGTGACTGGACAGAATCCACTAAGAAGGTTTATATGCGTTTCTTGCGAGAACTCAAACAGGAAATGTTAAGAAATGCGTCCTTAGAGAATACACAGCTTTCGGCTACGCTGAGGTTGTATGCGTATAAATTCCCGAATCGCATGGGTGTGTTGCCAGTTGATCGCGCGATGTTGATGTGTTATAATTTATTGACTCCGAGAGAATCTGGGAATCGAAATTCCATTTTGGACATCCAAGAATTGAAAAAATACTTGGAAGGAGCAGATGATTATCCTGTTGCGCTAGATCTAGCTTTACCGACTTACTCGAATGTTCAGGTCTTTCAAAACAAACAGTTTAAAAGTTTATTCTACGAGGAAGATAGCATATTTTTATCTTACTTGAAACCACTCAAACCACCATTCTATTTAATCCGAAAGGACACGCTAGTAGATGAAGTTTATCTACGAAAAGGAGATCATTTGAAAGTGGAGCGAGTTTCCGCTAAACAGATTCGCGAAGCCATCGATGTGATTAATCGAGAAGTTTACTTTAAGGATCGTCCGACATTGGCTTTGTTTCACCTAGATTCAGAAGAATTAAGAAAATACTCACATGAAGAATTGGTTGGTTTTTATAAGCGCCTTCATTAGTAGTATTAAGGCATTTTCTTGTGGGCCTTGGTATCCGGATGGGGAGTCGGTGCGCTATTCTATTTTCAATGGAATGCCCTCTATTTATGAGAGTTTTCGCTTGTTTGAATATGAAAATAGTTCTAGTTTCTATGATGCTCGGGATCTCAACTGTCAGGCTGTTGAAGATGAGAATTTATCCTTGTGGCATAACTTTTTTAAAGGAAAAGTAGATATTTCTAGTTTAAACGAAGCCATTTATTACTTAAGTTACAGTCAAATTAAAGAAGGTAAACATCCGAATAAACTCGTTCAATTATTGCGTCAACCAGCTTATCAAGACGTGAAGGAATATTTGCTTTTTGCCAAAAACATGTCCAAATATTCAACCGGAGCTTCGTTGGATCCGTGGGAAAAGGAAGAAGTGAAATTAAAACGTAGCATCAACGCATCTATCTCCTTAGCGTGTTCAAAAGCGAGAAAGGCCAAACGGGTGGATTTGAAAAAACGGTATGCGCATTTAGCTATTCGCCTTGCCTACTATTCCAATCAACTTCTGAAAGTAAAGGCTATTTACAAGGTCTTTTTTGAGGGACAAAAAACGAAGTCAGCAATCGACTATTGGGCGATGCATTTTCGCTATAATTTGGATAAAATCAACGATGAAACCATTGTTCATCGAGCGGAAGTATTTCGCCATTCAAACGACAAAAAATTGGCGACATATTTGAATTTTAAAGTCATTCCATCGAAATTCGTACAGCATGCGCTTTCAACTACCAAGAACGCGGAAGAAAAAGCGAATGTTCTGGTATTAGGTATGGTGCAAAAATTGGATCCTGCATTGGATAACTTAAAATCTATTCATCAATTAGATCCACAAAACCCGGCTTTTGAATTTTTAATACAGCGTGAAATCACGAAAATAGAAGATTGGATTTTGACACCCTACTATACCGAATTTTCACCAGCGATTGTGGAATACAGCGTCGAGAATGATTACGGTGAATGGAACAATTCTGGCAACTATGAACGAGCACTTCTAAGAGGTAGAAGAAATTTTGATCAGGCCTATGCGCGTCGACTTGCGGATTTTATCGATCACAGCATTTCAAAAAAATTCCCAGCGATGAAACTTTTTGCGTTGTATGCACATTGGTTGGCAGGTGAAAAAATTAAGTTAACTCAATTGAATGCCATTTCTGTTTCTGATGTAACTCTGAAGCAGTTCAAGGATCGCATTTACGCATTGTCGATGACGCGCGATCAAGGAAACGGAACCTTGGATGACCCCTTGCTACAATCCATTTTGAAACGAGAAGTGGAGAATCATCAAGATCGTTTTGTGTTCTCAGTTGCGCGAGAATTGGAATTTAGAGGAAATAAAATGGATGCTGCCTATTTATTTGCGTCGTTAAATAAATCGCAGGAGTATTATTATGACGAAAGTTCCTCTTCAACAGAAGCATATTGGCAAATGAAGGATGGTAAGATTTCATCAAATTACGGCTATCACGATGGATATTTCTTTTACATGGATGATGCCTACACCTTATCTGAAATTCGTCAAGTCTACCAGGATTTATTTCGTTCAACAAAGGAAAAAACGTCCTTTGACACGTGGAAGAAAAGTTTTTTGCTCCAAGAAAAAGACCGTTTAGCTGATTTGATTGGAACAAAGTTCATTCGTTTAAATCAATTCGATAAAGCCCTGGTCTATTTCAAACAAGTAAACGACACACTCTGGAAAAGTGATGCGTATCCGTATAAGACTTTTTTAAACGCCAATCCATTTTACACCACCTTCTATCAAGAGCACCAGCAATCAAAAGCGGATTCTATTCATTTCACCAAAACGACAATGGTCAGGGAGTTTTTAAGATTGCGCGCTTGTTACGATCGTTCAAAAGGTGATTTGAAAGCCAAATATGCCTTTTACTTAGCGAATTTTTATTTCAATCTGACGCAATACGGCAACTCCTGGTTGATGCGACGATATGCTTGGTCCAATTATTACATTGCTACAAATTTCCCGGATCAACGCGAATATTACCAATGTGATTTAGCTAAATCCTTTTACTTGAAAGGTTATCGAAGTGCTAGAAACAAAGCATTTAAGGCCTTATGTTTACGTATGGCCGGACGCTGTGAAAAATATCGAATCACTGCGAGAAGTGAATTCAATCCCGCATATGAATTTGGTCATAGCGATCAAGTTTACAACGAAAATTACCATGGTTGGATTTTTGGTCAGAATGCCTATTATCAAAAACTAAAAAAGGAGTTTCCGGAACAATATGACGACCTCATTAGCAACTGCTATAGCTTTAAACGCTATTACTCAGAATTGAAAAAAGTAGGGAAATAAAAAAAGCGGTGATGAACACCGCTTTCACTTTATTTTTTGAAGGCGCTCATGCCTTTCATCAGGAACGCTTTGTATGTTTTAATGTCTGGCGTATATCCAATGGCTTCAGTCAGGTCATTGCCCTCATTGTCAACCACCACATAAAGCGGTTGTTGGAAGCTACCATATTTTTCCATTTCTAAGTCCGCCCATTTGTTTCCAATAGTTTTGATGTTTCCGCTGAGTTTCGAAACACGCACCTCATTCGCAGGTAATGGTGTGCGGTCATCTACGTACAAGGAAACAATCACAAATTGTTTTTGCAACAGTGGACGAATTTCGTCGTTGGTCCAAACTGTAGATTCCGTTTTACGACAGTTTTGACAGGCGTAACCTGTGAAGTCTAATAAAATGGGTAAGTTCTTTTTCTTAGCGTATTCTTTTCCAATTGCTAAATCATGGAATACCAAAATGGATCCATCTCCAACGGGGTGCATATCTGCTGCATATTGAACGGAGATAGAGTCAGTACCTAATCCTGTTTCTAATCCACCATTTACCCAGCGGAAATTATCCTCTGAATGGGTACGTGGAGGAGCAATCCCATCGATTAATGTTAACGGAGCACCAAACATCCCGGTAAATAAGTACACAGAGAAAGTCAATGCAACTAAAGCAAACATGAAACGTGGAACACTCAACTTCTCAATAGGAGAATCGTGTGAAAAGCGTAGTTTTCCGAGTAAGTAAATCCCCATGATCAGGAAGAGTACAAACCAAATCGCAACGAACCATTCACGTGTTAAAAGGTTCCAATGGTAGGCTAAATCTACGGATGACAAGAATTTCAAGGCCAAAGCTAATTCCGCTAAACCGAGTACAACTTTCACTGAATTTAACCAGCCTCCAGATTGTGGTAAAGAATTCAACCAGCCTGGGAAAATCGCGAAGATGGTAAATGGAATCGCCAAGGCTAAGGAAAATCCAGTCATACCAATCGCAGGTGTCAAATAGGATCCAGAAGTAGAAGCCTCTACTAATAAGGTTCCAATGATTGGACCTGTACAGGAGAATGAAACCAAGCCCAAGGTAAAGGCCATAAAGAAGATGCCAATGTAACCACCGCGATCGGCTTGTTTGTCCATTTTATTCACCCATGAATTTGGCAATTGAATTTCAAATGCACCCAAGAAGGAGAAAGCGAACAACACGAAAATCCCAAAGAAGATGAGGTTCATCCAAAGATTGGTTGAAAGATCATTTAATCCCAATGGACCCATTGCCGCAGTGAAGATTAAGCCAAATGATACGTAAATTAATACGATGGAAGTTCCGTAAACCAAGGCTTTGAAGATTCCTTCTTTACGTGTTTTAGACTGCTTGGTAAAGAACGTAACTGTCATTGGAATCATTGGGAACATACACGGAGTTACTAATGCAACCAATCCAGCTAAGAATCCAGCGATGAAAATCATGAAATTGGAGTCTTTTTCTTTCTTTTTGTGATTGTCTGGTTGACCAGGTTTCATTTCTGTCCCAGCCCCTTTGGTCGTGTCTGCATCCGTTGTTACTACTTCACTTGTGTCCGCTGTTGTCACTGTCGTGTTTTCATTTGGCGTGAAATCAACAAGTTTGAATTTCCCTTCCGTATCAAACGGTGGTAAACAGCCTTCTTCATTACACATTTGAAAAAATAAGCCAACCATTACTTGAGATTCATCTGCACTTAAAACTTCAATCTGTTGTTTATAAGTTGCTTTGTTTTCAAAGTAATACGATGTACCTAAATCGTCCACATGTTTTTTAGGTGTTCCGGTTTCAAATGGTTTTCCAATCAACTTAAAGTTCGACCCCTTCTTAAATTTAAATTCAGGGACAATTCCAGTTCCATCTGCATCCGCTGGATTATGCTTCAAGGAAAACACATGGTAACCTGCAACAATTTTTGCAGACATCACAAGGTTTGCATGTGAATCGTCAATTTTCTCTACGGAATAAGTCCATTTGATGTAGTCATTCATCATTCCTTGTCCATGGACAAAAGACAAACTGAAAAGGAAGCTGAAAAAGAAAAATAGGTTTTTCATGTTAGTTGATTTCTAAGGTAAACGGTACGGAAATAGGAGGGAGGCATTTGGTGTCGTCGCAAATCATGTATTGCATTTCACCTTTTAAGGTCCCTGATTTTTTTACTTTTATTTGTTGTTCAGCGGCATAGTGCGACTCAAACAAATAAACGGTTGATTCAAAGTTTTTGTCAAAAATTTCGTGAGGAACAGTTCCTTCAACTGCAGCACCGATGATTTTGTAGTTTTTGGCTGGTTCAATCACCATTTTTGTTGGGATTGGACCCGCATTCTCATCCGTTTTTTGCGAATATAAATGCCATCCTGGTTCAATCTCACCAGAGGCAATGACAGTACTTGATTTCGCATTGTATGTGAATGTCCATTTGACATGATTTTGAGCATGCATCACGGATGTAGCAAATAAAAAAAGCAAAATAAGTAAACGTTTCATATACCTGGAGTGAATTCAGAGTTTTCGAAATTACGAAACTTTCGGGACATACACGAGTAACACAGGTTACTGTTTTACCATGCTAGTCTCGCTTCGGCACTCACCGATTGATCAGCACAAACACCACTTTCAAAGAGAAATTTACCAGCCATGGCAATCATCGCTGCGTTATCTGTACAATAGGAAAATTTAGGGATCGATACGTTCCAATTTTGTTCTTTCTTCGCATTTAATCGTTTGCGCAACTCACTGTTTGCTGAAACTCCTCCCGCAATCACGACGCATTGAATCCCTGTTTCTTTTACCGCTTTTTCGATTTTATCCATTAAAATACTGACGATACTGTTCTGGATGGAAGCACACAAATCAGCTGTGTTTTTGACAATAAATTCCTCATCGATTTTCACCTGATCTCGAATGGTATAAAGGATGGACGTTTTCAAACCACTAAAACTAAAATTCAAGCCCTCAATTCGGGGTTTTGAAAATTGAAATGACAAGGGATTACCTTCTTGCGCAAATTTATCGATAAGTGGTCCTCCCGGATAAGGGAGGTGGAGCATTTTAGCTGCTTTGTCAAATGCTTCCCCTGCGGCATCATCAATCGTATTTCCAAGAACGGTCATGCGCAATGGATTGTCCACACGAACAATTTGCGTATGTCCACCAGAAACGGTTAAACACAAAAACGGAAAACTTGGTTTGCTTTCACTTGCATCATCAATAAAATGCGCCAAAATGTGTGCTTTCATGTGATGAACCGGAACAAGTGGTTTTTTTGTTGCTAGCGCTAATGCTTTTGCAAATGAAGTACCAATTGTTAGTGAGCCGAGAAGTCCTGGACCTTGTGTAAATGCGATTGCGTCAACCTCATCTAAGGTGATGCCTGCATGTGAAAGTGCCTGAGAAACAACGGGAACAATATTTTCTTGATGTGCACGAGATGCAAGTTCTGGTACAACTCCTCCAAATTGTTCATGCACTTCTTGTCCAGCAATAATATTGGACAAAATCTGACTTCCGCGAAGAACTGCTGCAGAAGTATCATCACAAGAAGATTCAATACCTAGAATAATCGTATCTTTCACTACTAAAAGATTATTAAATTTGTCATGCTAATGGCAAAGGTACTTAAATTCTTGGGTCGAATCATCGGTATAACAGTGGAGTGGCTTTTGCTATTGGTACTGCTACTTGCCTTTATTGTCCGTTTCCCGAGTGTACAATCCTTTTTTGCTCGTCAGGCAACAAGTTACCTTTCAGCTGAATTACATACTACGGTAAAGCTCGATCAACTCGAGATTGTCTTTTTAAATAAAATCGCCTTAAAAGGTTTGATGATCAAAGATTTGCGCGGAGACACCTTGGTTTCAGTGGATGAATTATTGGTGCATTTAGATGAACTTGAACTTTTTAAAAATGAATTCATTTTGGATGAAATTTCCTTAAAAAAAGGAAAATTAAACCTTCAAAGGGACAAGAAAACGGGTGATTACAATTACGAATTCATTCAAGATTATTTCGGGAGTTCGTCCTCATCTAGCACCAAATCGAAGCCCATTAAATTAGACTTACATCGGGTATCGTTGAAAGATTTTCACATCAAATATGATGATAATCGAAAATTTACCCTGCCTTATGGTGTAGATTATGACCATTTGGAATTAAAAAATGTTCAATTATTGGCTAGTCATTTCAAGATTCGAGGAAATGATGTGGCTTTTCAGTTGGATCATCTTTCCTTTAGAGAGCGAGCGGGAATTAAAATTCAAAAGTTATCGGCGCATGTGGCTATTTTAGAGAAAGGATTGCACTTACAGCACTTTAAAATTCGCACAGCAAAAACAGCCATTTACTTTCCGAAATTTGCTTTTCACTTCAAGGATTGGGCTGCATTTGACTCCTTCGATGATGAGGTTGTTTTTGATGCCTACCTTGCGCCAAGTTCAATCAACTTAGCAGACATCAGTTTCTTTGCACCTGAAATCAAAGGAATGAAAGATCAAGTGGCACTTTCTGGTAAAGTTTCAGAGCGTCTTCGGAATTTAACCATCGATGATTTTCATTTGCGTTTTGGGAAATCTTCTTATTTAAAAGGAAAACTGATTCTTCCTGACTTTCGATTAGGTGATCAAGGAAAATTGAAAGAGTATATTCGTTCGGCACGCATCTCAGTGGAGGATTTGGCGCGATTAAAGATGCCGGAAGGTGTGGCTAATATTGATCTTGGTTCAACGGTGGAATTGTTGGAATTTGCTCAGATTGATCAATTAAAAATAAGGGGAGATTTGAAGTCCTTTCAAGTCCAATTAAAAGAAGCAAAAACGGCTGTTGGTACGGTTGGATTAAAAAGTCCAATGCGCCTAGCATTTAAAGATGATGGTGTGGCTTTAAGTCCTGTTCAGCCAGACTCAACATTCATTGAAATTCAATCATTCGATGTTGCGAAAATAGCGGAACTTTCAGAACTCGGACTCGCATCCGGAACGATTCGTTTTGATGGATTCTTTGCAAATAACGGCGAATATGAATTGCATCATATGTCTGCGAATCTTCATCGCTTTGACTTGCTGGATTATTCTTACACCAATGTACTTCTATCAGAAGGGGATATCCTAAATGAGGTTTTTAGTGCAACATTAAATATCAAAGATCCCAATCTAGATCTTGACTACAAAGGGAGTGTCTCCATGAATGAGGTTCCTCATTACAAAGCATTGATCGACATCCACGCGAGTGATTTGACCAAATTGAAACTGACAGAAGCTGAAGAGTCACATTTGATAGTCTCTTTAAATGCCAATATCAATGGTACAAGCTTTGAAGAATTAACTGGACTTATTAATGCCAGTTCCTTGTCCTATGAAGAGGATGGGAATCGCATGGAATTGAATCATTCCAACTTGATTTTTGACCGTCAACACGATGCTGATTTTATCAATTTACAAAGTGGACTGATTGGCGCAAGAATTCAAGGAAAAATTGATTACAACACTATTTTCGATGATTTCCTCCAAACCTTATCAACGGTATTTCCTTCACTCGCTGTTTCGAAAAACTTAAGTAATAACGAAAAAGCACATAGTGATTTCACGTATCAGTTTCAAGTGAATGAAATCAATGACTTCCTCAAAATATTTGTTCCCGGTTTGAAGGTTTCTAGTGGAACAGTACTAAGTGGTTCCTTTAAATCGATGGAGGATTTACTGCTCGTGAAAGTTAAAAGCTCGGAAATAAGTATGGATGATTTACGCTTCAAATCCATAGACATGAATCAATCCATTACTACTAGCGGTGTGAAAGGAAATGTCGCAATTTCAGACTTGACTTACGGAGATTCGCTGTCCTTTAAAGGAGTGGAATATGCTAACGAAGGAAAAAAAGGTGTCATTTCCTCCTCCTTGTTTTGGGATAAACAGTCGAATGATTTTTCATCGATTAAATGGACAACGACGATCTTGGAAAATGATCAAATTAATTTTGTGTTGCAACCTTCCTTTTTTACGGTCAATGGATTTCAGTGGGAAATTGAAAACGAATCGGATATCACTTTTGCAAATAACGACCTCAGTATTCAAGACTTTCGATTATCCAGGGGAGGTCAGCTGATTAAAATTGCGGGTTGTTTGACCAAAAATGATCAAGACAAACTTCATTATCAAGTAAGTCAATTAAAACTCGATGAATTAAGTAAAATGTTTGGTCTTGATCAGCAATATGCGGGATCATTCTCTGGCTGGGGAGATGTTTCCAATCCATACACCAACTTCAATTTTAGTTGTGATGCCAGACTAGAAAACTTTTCCATTGATGGTGAAGAAGTGGGAACTGTTTCGGTCTTAACCGATTGGAATGAAAAACGTGAAAGTATTTTCATGCAAGGAGAATTGAAGTATCGCAACTTGCGCACCTTTGATTTCAACGGATTATATGCCGTTAAGAAAAACGAATTAGACTTGCGCCTTCAATTTGATCAAACAGATATCAAATTCGCGAATGCCTTTATGGATCCAGAAGTGGTAAAAGACATTCAAGGAAAAATAAATGGAAATATTCAAGTAAAAGGCAGTCCAGATAAACCAGAACTATCCGGAAAATTACGACTGATCAATGGAGGTGCACAAGTGGAGCTTTTAGGGGTGAAATACCGCACAGAAGGCGTTATTGATGTATCAGAGGAATCATTTGAAATAACGAATATTCCACTGTATGATGAAGCGGGCAATGTCTCTTATCTCATTGGGACCATCAACCATGAAAATTTTAGCAATTGGAACTTTGATTTACAATTCAACATGGAGGATGATATTCGTAAAATCAATCCATTGACGAAACGAAATGCAGCCATCGATCAATTCATGGTATTGAATACAAAATATAAAGATGGGGATATTTATTACGGAAAAGCCTTCGCGAGAGGAACCGTTAATATTTCTGGAACTGAAAGTAATTTAGAGGTATTTGTGGATTTGGAGACAAAGAAAAACACTGAAATTATTTTCCCAATGTACGGCGTTTCTGAAATTGAAAAAGAAGAAGATTTCATTCAATTCATTAATAAATCAACCATTCAAGAACAATTAGAACGAAAATTAGATTTTACGGGAATTGACTTGGATTTGAATTTCCACATTACGCAAGATGCGCAAATGAAATTGATTTTTAACGAGCAAATTGGCGATGAAATTATCGCTCGTGGAGATGGGGATATGAACATCAAACTGGACCAATTAGATCAATTATCCATGATTGGTAAATATAGTATTGCCTCCGGTAGTAAGTACAATTTTGCCATGGGATCCATTAAGCAATTGTTTATGATTGAAAGTGGTTCCATGATTGAGTGGACAGGTGATCCCTACGATGCCTTACTTGATGTCAATACGGTGGCGACTAAAAAAGCATCCATTTTGGAACTGAGTCCAGAACTTGCGGATAAATCGCTCGTGAACCAAGATATTTATTGTTACCTCAGATTAACTGATAAATTACTTGCTCCTCAAATTTCCTTCGACATCAAAGCACCAAGAGCACCTGAGACTGGACGCGCATTAATTGATCGTGTATTAGCGGATGCTGATGAGAAGAACCGTCAATTTTTCTCTTTATTACTCGTGAGTAAATTCCAACCGTTGAAAGGAAATATTTCCGCAGGTGGATCAGCCGCATTGGACTTAATTGAATCTCAAATTAATGCAGCACTTAGTAACTTATCTGAAAATTATAAAGTAAACGTAGATGTTGGTTCAGATGCAACCCAAGGAGAAACAAGTGTGGCCATCGGTATGAAAAAAGGACTGATAAATGACCGCTTAGTTATTTCCACGAGTATTGGCGTAGAAAATAGATCAACAACAAGTGACATTAATGGCGCCAAAAGTGTCCAAAACTCAGTCATTGGTGATGTGAACGTGGAATATAAAATCAATGATAATTTCCGTGTTCGAGCATTTAACCAATCGAATAACGCGACTGTAAAACAAAATGCTGGTCCATTCACCCAAGGAATAGGGGTTTCTTACCGCGAAGAATTTAACCATTGGAATGAATTGAAGTTCATTCAAAAAGCCATTCATTTTGTGCAAGGGAAAGACACCAAGGATTTCCCGAAAGACAAAGGAAAAAGACAAGCAGTTACGGTGCCTAATAGTCCCCTTACTGTTCCAGAAACCGAAGATAAATCAAAAGAAAAAATATGAAAAAAGTACTTGTAGCGAATCGTGGAGAAATCGCAAGAAGAGTTCTTCGCACTTTGAAAAAAATGAACATTCAAAGTGTCGCTATTTACTCGGATGCAGATGCAAACGCACCACATGTGATGGAAGCAGATGAAGCTGTTTATGTTGGGAAAAGTCCTTCCGCAGAAAGCTATTTACAACAAGATTTAATCCTGCAAATATGCAAAGATTTAGGCGTGGACGGAATCCATCCTGGCTATGGTTTTCTTTCTGAAAATGCTGGATTTGCACGAAAAGTGAAGGATGCTGGAATGAAGTTAATTGGACCATCACCCGAATCGATGGAATTAATGGGCGACAAGTTGAGCGCAAAACAAGCGGTCAAGGATTACCAAGTTCCTTTGGTTCCTGGTGTGGATGAAGCCATCTCAGATATTCCTGCGGCAAAAAAAATAGCAGCAGAAGTAGGTTATCCTATTTTAATTAAAGCTTCTGCCGGAGGAGGTGGAAAAGGAATGCGTTTGGTTTATGAAGAAAGTGAATTTGAAGAGCAAATGATCTTGGCGCAAAACGAGGCTCGCTCTTCCTTTGGTGACGATGCTGTTTTTATAGAGAAGTTTGTCAATCAACCTCGACACATTGAGATTCAAGTTTTTGCAGATCAACACGGAAACGCTGTTCATTTATTTGAGCGTGAATGTTCCGTGCAACGTCGTCACCAAAAAGTAGTGGAGGAAGCTCCGAGTGCTGTATTAACTTCGGAAATTCGTGAGAAAATGGGCGCCGCTGCCGTGCAAGTATGTAAAGCATGTCAATATGAAGGAGCAGGAACAGTTGAGTTTTTGATTGATGCTGATTTGAATTTCTACTTCTTGGAAATGAATACACGTCTGCAAGTTGAACATCCGGTGACGGAAGAAATTACAGGACTGGATTTAGTGGAATGGCAAATCCGTGTGGCAAGAGGTGAACGTTTGCCGAAACTTCAAGACGAATTACAGATTCATGGACATGCAGTGGAAATTCGTGTGTATGCAGAAGATAGTTTGAATGGATTTACCCCTGATATTGGAACACTCAATCGCTACCGAATTCCTACTGGAAAAAGTGTCCGAGTGGATGATGCTTTTGAAGAGGGAATGGAAATCCCTATTTACTACGACCCGATGATTGCGAAATTAGTTGTTTGGGGTAAAACTCGAACAGAGGCGATTGATCGTGCAATCAAAGCGATTGATGATTATCAAATTTCGGGAGTTAAAACCACACTTGATTTCGGGAAATTTGTCCTGAAACATGAAGCATTTAGAAGTGGCCAATTCGATACAAATTTTGTGAAAGAGCATTTCTCAAATCCTGAATTACTGAAAGATGCAATGGAAGAGGAAAGTGTGGCATTGCAACATGCAATCGATGCAATTTGGAGCCATGTCAACGAATTTAAAAACAATGCATTTGCTTCCAGAGAAATTTCTTCTTCTTGGAAAAATCGCATGGAGTAAAATAATTTAATTTTTCAAATCGAATTCCAAGAAAAAACGTACTTTTACCACGCAAAATTTCAAGAATGAATTTACACGAATATCAAGGAAAATCTATCTTAAAAAGTTTCGGTGTTGCCGTACAAGAGGGGATAGTAGTAGATAAAGTAGAAGATGCTGTTGCAGCTGCTAAAAAATTATCGGAAGAAACAGGTACAAGTTGGTTTGTCGTGAAAGCGCAAATCCATGCTGGTGGACGCGGAAAAGGAACAGTTGAGGAAACTGGATCTCACGGTGTTGTGATCGCAAAAGGATTGGATCAAGTGGAAGAAAAAGTAGCTGGTATCCTTGGTGGACACTTAACGACGCTTCAAACTAACGGGAAAGGTAAACGAGTAAATCAAGTGTTGATTGCTCAGGATGTTTATTATCCAGGTGAATCTGAACCGCAAGAATTCTACATGTCTGTTCTTTTGGATCGTGAAAAAGGTAGAAACGTGATTATTTATTCAACGGAAGGTGGAATGGATATCGAACACGTTGCGGAACATACACCAGAGAAATTACACAAAGAATTCGTTGATCCACGTGTCGGACTTCAAGGATTTCAAGTGCGTAAAATCGCCTTCAACTTAGGTTTGTCAGGTGAAGCATTTAAACAAATGTGCAAATTTGTTCCAGCTTTATACAACGCTTACGAAGGAATTGATGCATCTATGTTTGAAATCAATCCGTTGTTTAAAACGTCTGATAACAAAATCATCGCGGTTGATGCGAAAGTAACCTTGGATGGAAACGGTTTGTTCCGTCACCCAGATTATGCAGCTATGCGCGATAAAACAGAAGAAGATCCAACAGAAGTGGAAGCGGATGAAGCAGGATTAAATTTTGTGAAATTAGATGGAAACGTTGGATGTATGGTAAATGGTGCTGGTCTTGCTATGGCAACGATGGACATTATCAAACTTTCAGGTGGAAATCCAGCGAACTTCTTAGATGTTGGTGGTACAGCAAACGCAGAACGCGTTGAAAAAGCATTCCACATCATCTTAAAGGATCCAAATGTAAAAGCAATTCTCATCAATATCTTTGGCGGAATCGTTCGTTGTGATCGTGTTGCTCAAGGTATTGTTGATGCGTACAAAAATATTGGTGAAATTCCAGTTCCAATTATTGTTCGACTTCAAGGAACAAATGCGGTGGAAGCCAAAAGATTGATTGATGAATCTGGTTTAAATGTGCATTCAGCCGTTCAATTACAGGAGGCAGCAGATTTGGTCAAAGAAGTTTTATCTTAATCATTGAAAGCCATCTTCGGATGGCTTTTTTTATCACATTAAATATCATGGCATTACCTTCGATTTATACGACTGAAACATGTGAGCAATTATTTGCTCGAATAGATTCATTAAGCAAGGAAACTCCCGCACAATGGGGTAAAATGAACGCTGGACAAATGCTCTCGCATTGTTGTGTGGCCTATCAACAAATTCTGGGTGAAAACACGGATAAACCTGGGAAAATGATGAAATGGATGTTAAAAACATTCTTCCGAACTTCCATGGTGAACGAAGTGCCTTACAAACCAAATTTACCAACAGGTCCGACCTTCATTCGTGTAGATCAAGATTTTGACATCGAAGCAGAAAAAGTGCGATTGAAAGGATACATTCAAACGATTAAAGAAATGGGTCCGGAAGTTATGGCTGCGAAGCCATCGTTAACTTTGGACAAGTTGAACGCGGTTGAATGGAACAATCTGTTGTATAAACACATCGATCATCACTTACGTCAATTTGGTGCATAACCAACAAACCTGGCTTAAGGGAAACCATTTTTATCCGTTCATTCTATTAAAAGAATAATCAAGCTAAATGTTGTTTAAATGTTTCTGAATTAGTACCTTGTGATGCTAAAACACAAAAACAATTCTAAAAAACAACAAACTATGGCAACTTTTATTCAAACTTCTGGTGGATTCCTCCGCACGTTGAAAGTGACTTATTGGTCCCTTTTTGCTGGACAATTTATCTTTGCAACGGTGACGTTTATCATCAACTTTCATTACCCGGTTGAGTATGGAGAATTTCATCCAAACGACATCTTCTCCTACATCGTTCCAATGCTTGTCTTAAGTGGATCTGTCGGGGGACATTTTATTTCTAAAAGTGCGATTGACAAAGCGAAAAATAAACCTTCATTCAAACAGAAATTAGAGAGTTATAAATCGGCATTAGTGATTCGTTATGCCATGTTAGAAGGTCCAAATTTATTTTGCTTGGTAGCCTATTTATTAACCAGTAATTTAATCTTCATGTATATCGCAGTTGCTGTAATGGTTTATTATTTAATGTCTTACCCAAAGACCAGTAACTTAATGAATGAGTTGGATTTGAGTAGTGCCGAAATAGACCAATTAAACGATTCGCAATTTCAATTACATTAGCGATTCATCGCTTCCACTAATCCAGTTCCACATTGAAAATGTCCTTTTGGACAAGCATTATGTCCGTGTAATCCACATGGACGACAAGCTAAATTTTGAACTTCAATAACGGAAGAATCCTCCGATAATGGACCAAAACCAAAAGCTGGTATAGTTGAGCAAAAAAAGGCGCTTACCGGTGCATTTCCTGCAGAAGCAATGTGCAGTGGTCCTGAGTCGTTGACGAAATTTCTTTTCGCATCTTTCATGAGTGCTGCAGATTGCATCAGACTTAGTTGTCCCGCTAAATTATGGACGTTTGATCGTTGACTCATTTGTTTGATGCCTTCACATAAGTCAAAATCAGCTGGTCCTCCTAAAAGGTAAAATTGAATCCCTTCATCGTCGAATTTCTCCATGACGTACTGCCAAATCGCAGGAGGAGCTTGTTTGGTGAACCAAACAGATGCAGGAGCTAAACAATAATAGGGAAGTTCTTTCCATTTCGAAACGAAGGCAAAATCTTCCACACTAGGATACAGCTGAGGTCTGCGAATGGGATTTTTAAGAAGATCTGAAAAAAGTGTTAAATTTCGATCAACTTCATGTGCTCCTTCCCCAATGACATGCTTGAATTTCTTCGTGTAAAAAAGCGATAAGGGATTTTTTGAAAATCCTCTGGTTTCTTTCGCTCCAGAAAATATGGTCAATAGACCAGAAGAGGCAAATCGATGCAAATTCAAGACAAGATCGTATTTCTCTTTTCTGATTGAACGAAGGAGATTGATCATCGAACGTCTCTTAGTTGACTTATCAAAGATGTAAACTTTATGCAATTTTGGATGTCCTTGCAATAACGCTTCATTGCCTTTTTTTAATAAAAAATCAATTTTTGCCTCGGGAAATTCACGCGAAATGGATTCAATAAGTGGCGTCGCAAGTATGACATCACCTAGAAATGCAGTTTGAATAATTAAAATTTTATTGAACGCCATTTACCTAATTAAGGTCACATATCCTCTTTTCACAATCGTTTCTTCCGCTTGAGTGACGATTTCGATGCGATATAAAAAGACATCATTGCTGGCATCTAAGCCGGAAGTTGAAATTTTCCCGTTCCAACCAACAGTTGGATCCGATGTTTCAAAAACAATTTGACCCCAGCGGTCGATGATGCTAAACACATAGGTTTTTGGATCAACGTTGGAAACAACTGGAAGAAAAATAGGATTCATTCCATCTGGTGTAAATGCATTCGGCACAAAAACAAGTGGATCGTAAGGAATACACACATCAATGGATCGACTCGTTTCACTGAAATTGTAAGCGTTTAATCCTTCAACTGCTTCAATGCGATAACACACTTCGCCGTTATTGCGCAATGCGGTAACATCATCTGTAATACTGGTGATCGAACCTGGAACAATCGCCATTGGAGTATTCTCAAAAGTGCCGTAAGTATTTCGGTAAACATGATATTCCATCACATCGCCATTAAACAATTCATAGGCATTCCATGTGACGGTATTGATCATATTATATTGATCCGCAGATCCGACAGCAAAAATGGTTTTATTGACGTTGGCATAAGCTCCTGGATTCCCACAACTATCGATAAACATGGTTCGGTATTCCCAAGCTTGACGTGTTAAATCCACATCTTCATCGATGAAATGAGCGACATTGCCAATAACCGGTGCACGACCAATTTCAACAAAATTACCTAAAGTGTCTTTGCGCTCGAAGATGATCTGTGTGATTCCAACGGAGGCATCGATGTAGTCAAATAACTCGATAAATTCACCATTGACAGTGGCTAATTTAAAATAGTGAAATGCTGGCGCTGATGGAGATGGAATCAAGAAACAACATGGATTTGAGAAGGCTTCATATCCGTTGGCTAAATTCGCTTTAATGAAAATACAATAGGATTGAGCCTTTGACAATTGTGCGAGAAAACTGGTGTCTGTTGTGGTCCCCAATAATGTCCATTGGTTGTTGTTTTTTGACCATATTTCATAATTGGTCACGGCACTTCCGCCATACAAACTCCATGATAAACGCGCTTGTTCTGCACACATGTTGATGCTATATTTCGCAAGAATACTGGTGTGAACAAGTGCTTTCGCAGAGGTTTGAAAGGTGGGAGGATTGGCTACTGTAAAACAAGAGTCGAAAGCGGCGACAGAATAAGAAAAAGGTCCAGGTGAGGTAACTAAATATTCATAATTCGTCGTTCCAATACCATAAACGGTATCCAGTTCATAAAGAAATCCATTTTGGTCGAAGGTGTAAATGACATATCCATAGGTGTCATCTTGCGCATTTTGATTCCATTGGATGTTCATCAAATAAGTCGT
Organism: Flavobacteriales bacterium; assembly: GCA_046070685.1. Taxonomy (GTDB): domain Bacteria; phylum Bacteroidota; class Bacteroidia; order Flavobacteriales_D; family Crocinitomicaceae; genus UBA952. The sequence continues at coordinate 24,800 of JBJTMU010000094.1, forward strand.
GGTGTCGTATCCAACTGAATAAATCACCGGCATGTCTGGCGTGAACATGTCTGTTAAGTTATCCCCCGGTCGATTGGAATTAAAATTACAAGTGGTGGTCGCTAAGTTAACACGGTAACGAATGAACTGATGACAGAGATCAATCGTGTCAATGTAACTCGTTTGACTATACGGCACACTATCTAAGAAGTTAAAGAAATTTGTTGGATATTCTCGATAAATGTAAAAGTAACCATGATAGGTTGGGAGTGGGGTAGCACGTGGTTTATTCCAATTTAAGACAGCTGTTCCATTGTTTGGATTCGTGAGTGTTAAAAATATGTTGGAAACGGTATCGCTATAACGTAGTGTATTTCCATTGCATCCTGCTTGAACCGCTAAATAAAATTCATGGTGCGTATAGATGGCTGGAACCACAAAGCTATTGGCATTGATATCTGTAACGGTTCCAATCAATCCATTTTGTACGGAGTAAATTTGATAAGAAACAAAGGAGTTATTGTTGTTATTTACAGGATTCCAAAAGATGCTTAAATCATCTGTATTGGCGGTTTGAATACAATTTATTTCGGGTGCAGAAATAATTCCCGTGTTTAGAACATGAATGGTAATCGTTGCATAATTTGCTTGAGGAACTTGACAGTAATCGTCTTGGACACGAAAAACGTACGTGTACGTCATTTGATCCATGGCATTTCCTTGGGCATCTGAAATATGATCGCATGTAGTTTGCCAATTGAATTGTGTACTTACTGAACCTATACCGCTGATTGGTAAGCTGGTGTTCAATTGAGCACACGGTGCCACACTACATCCCGTACTTGAAGTAAAATTCGTTCCATACATGGGTCCTGAACCAGTCATCGTCAGGGTTTGTGGACTACCATCTTGTAATAAATCAGTATCCGTTGCTGTTAAATTGAAGGAAACCAAGTCCCCTGCATTTACTGTTAAATTGTAAGAATTACCTGGGAATGGCGCCGTAAATACCGGTGGATTATTCCCGCCTGAACAAGGCATCATCATCAGTTGCATTTCTCGTTCAACCTCAGAAATCAGTACACCTTGACGGAATGATTTGACAAGAATTTTAACCACATAATTTCCAATATTCACGCATGTAAACGTCAATTCACCAGAAACTGGATTTAAACTTGCCGGAATATTTGCTGGATTTAAACTTTGATTCGGAGTTGGATTGGTAACGCTAAATCCAATTTCAAACGGAACTGGAATCGGATCAACTGGTGGATTATAGCTTGCACCTTGGATGTTGTTGTAAGGAACACCAAAAGAAAAAACCAAGGAATCCAAATTGGGATCGATGGCATTGCCGTTAAAACTAAATGGGGTTCCAGCACAGCTGACAAAATGAGGAGTTTCATTAAAAACAGGAGAATCATCGGGCGTATCTAAATGATAAATTTTCGCGGCCAATGTCATTCCGTAATTTGCCGGATTTAATAAATTAGAAACCGTGTTACTTCGAGAGAAATTCTCGTAAGTAAAAATCCATCCTCCCGCAGGTGGCGTACCTGTTAATGAAACAGCGGCACTACGGTAAAGTACTTTTTCGATAGCCCCAAGTCCATTTCCGCCATTACTTCCTGTACCACATAACAATGGACCCGGTGATCCCGCAACTGGAGTACAAGTGGGTGAGACGTCTTGACGCGAAACAAAGTTTACGGTTATGGAAGAAAGAGTGGGATGATTCCAAACTTTCAGTTGTTCTGAGACTGCATTGACATCTGCTCCATTGCAATCGCGATAGAAAATTAATTCGAATTGATAATTGGTTCCGCCGAGATGTTTGTAGCTGATTTCACCTCCCAATACATGCGAAGCGAAGGTATTTTGCCAGAGCAAAAGAAATAACAGCAAATAAATAACTCTAAACATCAGTGAAACAACGGAAAAACACCGTTTTTATTATAACGAAAATTAAAAGAATAAGTTGCTAACCAACAGTGATTATCGACAAACTTTTCCATTCCAAATGTTTACAGGCCATTTCGCGGATTTCTTCAGCAGTAATTTCTTGAATTTTTTGAATGTATTGGTTGTAAAAAGACATATCCATTCCATGTAATTCAACCCCAGTAAACAAATCCAACATAGCGTAAGGTCCATCTGCCGCTTTGAGCAATTGTCCGAGTAAATAACTTTTCACCAATTCCAACTCTTCTTCCGGGACTAAGCTTGTTTGTAGTCGCTCGATTTCAGACTGAACTTCCTGTATTGTTGCCTCTTTCACTTCCTTTGCGACTTCGGTTGCAATCATGAAATAGCCGAAATGGGTGTTTTCCATCATGTAGGATCCAATTCCATAGGTATAACCTTTGTCTTCACGAATGTTACTCATCAAGCGGCTTCCAAAATAATCGCCAAGGATAGTATTCAAAACGGAAAAAGAAATGAAATCGGGATGTGTTTTCGTAAACATGATTTTTCCGATACGAATCGCAGTTTGTAATGCATCTGATTTTTCTTCGTGAATCACATGGGAAGTTCTACTAAACTCAACAGTTTTCGAAATAGGAGAATCACCAGTAAATTGAGCGCACGATTCTTTCATTTCTTTCATTTCTTCCTCAGAAAGGTCGCCGACTAAAAAAACTTTTGATAAGCCATTCAAATAATGCTTTTCGTGAAAACGGATGATATCAGCCCGTTGGATTCTTCCATAATCTTCCAAGGAAATAACTTGTGAAAACGGTGTGTTTTCGAAAAGTGCTTGCTGTATTTTACGTTGAGCTAGAACATTTACTTTTTGAAGTTGCACTTTTAATTTTTCTTGACGCTCATTGCAGATTTCGTGGATTTCCTTTTCAGGAAAAATTGCATTAGAAAAAGCTTCTTGAAAAATATCAAAGGCATTCTTCAAATATTGTTTTAGTGCGTAAATTGTCACCACTGCTTGTTCTTGGGAAACGCTCACATCGTAGTATGCTCCAACTGCATCCAGTGCATGTTGAATTTGAACAGACGATTTTTTTTCAGTTCCAGAAATCAATAGTCCCGCCATTAATGAAGCTAAAATTGGTGTTTCGATGGTCGTTCCAGCATGGAAATGCAATTCAATTTTGGAGGTTTCATTCGCAATGTTGTTTTTCCAATAGAATGGAATGCCATTTTTGATTTCATGTTTTTGCGGAACGGAGAAATCAATATGTTTAATGGGGGTAAGCGTTGGTGCAACTTGACGATTAAGCATTTTTTTTCTTTTTAACTTTCAACAAAACTCCATTCTTTTTTGAAAACAGTTGCTGCGCAAATGAGCGTAAGTCTTCTGCTTGAATCGATTGATAAATTTCATGTTCTTCATTGATGCCATTGGCGTCACCTAATAATTCGAAGAAGGACAAATTCATTGCTCGATTCAATAATCCTTGATCTTGGAATGCTCGAGCGGTTTGTAATTTAATTTTGATTTGTTCCAATTCTTTCTTCGAAATCAAGGTTGTTTTATAATGAGCAATGATTTTCCATATCTCTTTATCTAAATCGGAGAAAGATTTTCCTTCATTTAATTTCCCGGTAATGATGAATAATCCTTCATCCATCGACCCCGTAATGTAGGCATTGATTTCCGAAACGAGCTTCTGCTTTTTAATGAGGTCAATGTACATCTTCGATACTTTCTCACGACCCATTATGTCACTCAATAAATCGGCAAAATAGTATCCTTGACTCTTTCTCTCGGGCATTTTAAAGGCGTAATAGAACGCATCAGCAGGAACATTTCGAACAATAGTTTTGGATTTAAACCGATCTTGAGTTGGTTCTAAAGGAAGAATTCTTGCTGACTTTTTTGCCCTCGGAATCGATCCGAAATAGTACTCAACACGTTCCTTAACATACCCCAATTCGAAGTTGCCAATGATGGTCAAAATACAATTTGAAGGATGGTAGTGCTTTTTAAAAAAGGCTTTTACATCGCTCATTTTCGCATCTTCAATGTGCTTGATTTCTTTCCCAATCGTGGCCCATTTATACGGATGCTTTGTGTAGGCTAGCGGACGAAGCTCCAGCCAAACGTCACCATAAGGTTGATTTAAATAGCGTTGCTTAAATTCTTCAATCACCACGTTTCGTTGAACCTCTAAACTTTTATCGGTAAATGCTAAAGACAACATTCGGTCACTTTCGAGCCAAAGTGCTGTATCCAAATTATGAGCAGGAAGAACGTCATAATAATTGGTGATATCATTACTGGTAAAGGCATTGCTTTCTCCTCCTGCGGCTTGAAGTGGTCCATCGAAATCTGGAATATTGATCGATCCTCCAAACATGAGGTGCTCAAATAAATGTGCAAAACCAGTTTTTTCTTCTTGTTCATCTCGGGCACCAACGTCGTACAATAAATTGACCACAGCCATTGGTGTAGATGCTTCTTTATGGAAGATAACGGTTAGACCATTATCTAATTTAAATCGTTCAAAATGAATCATAAGTAGTTTTGTTGTTCGTTCAGTGTTTGATGAAATTCATCCATCATTTCCTGTACAATTTGTCCTGCCGGTAATATTTGATCAATTAGTCCGGCAATTTGACCAATTTCCAATTCGCCTTCAATGGTATCACCCAGAAACATTCCTTTCTTTGCTCGACCGCGTCCGAGTAACGCTGTAAGTTCTTCTTTTGTTGCTCCGTCTTGATATGCTGCTTCCACTTTTTGATAGAATTCATTTTTGAGTAGTCGAACAGGTGTTAATTCTTTTAACGTTAACATCGTATCACCTTCTTGACTATTTAAGACATACTGTTTAAACTGTTCATGTGCACTACTTTCTACTGAGCTGACAAATCGACTTCCCACTTGAACAGCATCCGCACCAAGATTCATTGCTGCTAACATTCCTCTTCCAGTCCCAATTCCACCGGCTGCAATTAATGGAAGTTGAATGGCATTTTTCACCATTGGAATCAAACAAAAAGTAGTGGTTTCATCACGTCCATTATGACCTCCAGCTTCAAATCCCTCGGCTACGATCGCGTCAACACCCGCTTCTTCTGCTTTTTTAGCAAATTTCACACTTGAAACGACGTGTACTACTTTGATTCCGGCATCCTGTAAGGTTTTTGTCCACGTTTTTGGATTACCTGCAGACGTAAAAACAATTGGAACTTGATGTTTGATAATTGTTTGCACATGTTGATCGATGTCTGGATATAACATGGGTAAATTCACGGCAAAGGGTTTATTCGTCGCTGATTTACATTTAATAATATGCTCTTCTAAAATTTCGGGATACATCGACCCTGATCCAATGATTCCGAGTCCACCAGCATTTGAAACAGCTGATGCTAATTCCCATCCAGAACACCAAATCATCCCGGCTTGAATCAAAGGGTATTGAATATCAAATAGTTGACAAATACGGTTTCTTGAGTTTGACATAAATGACGTTTAGACGACGAATTTAAGGATTTCTGCAGGGATTCACACCCTCTAATTTCAATCTGATTTGAAATGATTAAATTAGCATGAAATTAATTGATTTGAAATCCTTCGGCTTCTTATTGCTCTCCTTACTTGTTATCCTTTTTCAAGGGTATAGCCAAGAAATGCCGAAACAAAAAGAGCACAATCAAATTCAATACATTGAAAACAAAGGACAATGGCCGTCCATGGTTAAGTTTCAATCTGCGGTTTCTGGTGGGAAATTATGGATAGGTGATAGTTCCATTTTATTTGAATTACAAGATTTTTCTGATTTACATCGTGCCCATTTCGACTTAGAAAATACCGAGAATCCGAGTTTGAAAACGGCATTAATTCAACAAAAATTCATTGGGTCCGCCACCGATAAATTGATAAGTGTGAAGGGGGAAACCAAACATTATTACAATTATTTCCTTGGAAATGATTCGTCCAAATGGACTTCAAATGTTCATGCCTATTCCGGTGTGGCATTTGAACATTTTTATTCGGACATTCATTTGCTGTGGGAAAGTGAAAAAAATGCCTTGAAGTATTCGTTTTTTGTGGAGCCGAATGCCGATTCACGTTTGATTCAATGGTCATATTCAGGAGAATATCAATCCGCACGAGTACGAGATGGTCGTTTGGTGTTGAAAACAACAATTGGTGAAATCATCGAACAACGTCCGATCGCCTATCAACTCATCAATGGTAAAAAAATAGATGTGCCGTGCTCCTTTCGCTTAAAAGATGGGGTTTTTTCATACGAAATAGGCAACTACGATCATGATATCCCTCTGGTCATCGACCCAGTGCTTGTTTTTGCCACGTATAACGGTTCCATTTCTGATAATTTTGGGATGACCGCAACGTATGGAAATGATGGCTCCGCATATTCAGCTGGAATGGTTTATGGGAACAATTTCCCGATTCCAAATGCGAATTCTTTCGATATTTCACCCAATTTTACCTCCGTTGCAGGATCTTATGGAATTACCGATGTCTTTGTAACGAAGTATAGTCCAGATGGAACAAATATGCTCTGGTCTGCTTTTTTAGGAGGCGGCGATATGAGTCAAGGAACAGAAACGGCACACAGTTTAATTTGCGATTCACTCAATAATATATATGTGTTTGGGGCGACGTCAAGTACGAATTTCCCGACAACTTCAGGTGCTTTTCAAACAACACATGGTGGAGGGAGCGCAGGGGCAAATTTCCTATACAATGGTGTATATTTTTCTGGACAAGGTACGGATATTTACATTTCAAAAATTTCTGCTAACGGACAATCCTTGTTAGCTTCCACTTATGTTGGTGGATCTGATAATGATGGTGTAAACTATCGTTCAACGGCCCTTCCATACAATTCAGTGACGGCTTATGATTCTTTGACAACCAACTATGGTGACCAGTTTCGAGGTGAGATCATGTTGGATTCACTGAATAATGTTTACGTGGCAAGTTGCACTAGATCATCGAATTTCCCCACATTGAACGCATTTCAAGCAGTAAAATCCGCCGGACAAGATGGGGTGATCTTTAAATTGAATTCTAGTTTTTCCAACCTCCAATTTTCTTCTTTTTACGGTGGAAATAATTCCGATGCTTGTTATTCTGTGAAGTTAGATACGCTTGGAGCAATTGTCTTTGCGGGTGGAACATGTTCCAATAATCTGATCGGGACAAGTGGTGCTTATCAAAGTAATTTTCAAGGTGGAAAAACCGATGGATTTGTGGTCAAACTTCTTCCTTCTGGATCAACGATTCAAAAAGCTAGTTACGTCGGGTCTAATTATTATGATCAGGTTTTCTTCGTGGAAATCGACCGTTTGAATCAACTATTTTTGCTGGGTCAATCGGTTGGTGGAACATTTCCTGTCAACAATGCGCCATATTCAAATCCTGGAAGTAGCCAATTTATTTTGAAATTGAATCCGACGCTGACAACCAACTTGGCTTCTACTGTTATTGGAAATGGTAGTCCTTCCATTAATATTTCTCCGGCCGCGTTTCTTGTTGATATTTGCGGAAATATGTATGTTTCTGGTTGGGGAGCAAATATATTACAGTCTGTACCGATCAGTGGCATGCCGATTTCACCGAATGCATTTCAACCCAATACCACCGGTTTTGATTTCTATTTAATGGTCGTCCAAAATGATTTTTCAGGATTATTGTATGGCTCATACCTCGGTGGTGCATTATCGCACGAACATGTCGATGGTGGTACTTCTCGCTTCGATAAAAAAGGAATTGTTTATCAATCCGTATGTGGAGGCTGTGGTGCACACAGCGATTTTCCTACTTCACCAGGAGCTTGGTCTTCAACGAATAATTCCTCCAATTGCAATAATCTTGTCTTTAAATTCGACTTTCAATTAATTCCGACAGCTTCATTTACATCGAGTAATGTGGCAGGTTGTAATGATCTTACAGTTAATTTCCAAAACACGTCCACACAGATAGATTCATACTTATGGGATTTTGGAAATGGGGACACCACCAGTTCCGTTTTTAATCCAGTGGTGACATACACGCAGCCAGGAATTTATAACGTACAATTATATGTAACGGATAGTGTCTGCCTTTTAACGGATACCGCACATATCCAAGTTCTGGTGCTTGATTCGATTCAATTAAATGTATTGGATACGATAAATTTGTGCAGTTCTAATCCCTTTGATTTAATTGCCTATCACAATGGAACAGGTACCCAATTTATTTGGTCGCAAAATGCCAATTTGACCAATCCGTTAAATAATTCAAATGATTCGATTGTCACAGTGACTACTCCAGGGTGGTATTTCATTGAGGTGAGCAATCCGTATTGTTCCAAATTAGATAGTGTTTACCTTGCGTTTGATGTGCCCTTATCTGCTTATTTCACGGTTGCTGACTCCATGGGGTGCGCGCCATTTACCCTCACGATCAACAATAATTCGACGTTTACCACGGATTTCGTGTGGGATTTAGGAAATGGACAATTGGACTCCAGTACGTTTAATCCGACGGTTACGTTTAATAATCCCGGTACGTATCAAATCCAATTGAACATATCGGATAGCATCTGCTTAGGGCAGGATTCTTATTCCTTAACGATTCAGGTTTCAGCACCTTTGTTGGTCAATCTAGTGGATACGATTTTCCTGTGTGAATCTGTTGATACGACATTGACGCCAATAATTTCTGGCATGGCCAATCAATTTATTTGGTCATCGAATGTTAATTTCACCGATACCTTGAATGTGAACCTTCAAAATCCATTATTGAATCTTGTCGATCCGCAAAATCAAACGTATTATTTTCAGGCGGATAATGGCTATTGTTCAGTACTTGATAGTGTTCATGTTTCTATTTTTAGCGAGTCCATTAATTTCCAAATCGATGATTCTATTTGTATAACGGATGTGCTGCAACTTTCTGCAAATGTGAATCCAAGTGGTTCGAACACCTATTTGTGGTCTAGTCCAAACGTGGTCATTTCCCCGAACAATCAGTTGTCAGCTTCGTGTACGTTGCCTGGATCTCAATATGTTTATTTTCAAGTCACCAATCAAGACGGTTGTGTAAAAGTGGATTCACAATATGTCTTTGTTTCTACCTTCAGTCAATTACTGGTTCAAGCAACTGCGAATCCAAACTTGATAATGCCTGGTGGAACAACACAAATTTCCGGAGTGGTTCCTGCAAATGCTTCTTTTACTTGGAGTCCAACTGTTGGATTGCTTTCTCCAAATGAATTACAAACTTCGGCATCTCCTTCACAAACAACCACCTATATGTTAGTTGCGACGGATGGTGTCTGTACAAAATCAGATACGGCTTTGGTTCGGGTTTATGAAATCGTTTGCGATCAACCTTACGTTTTTGTACCGAATGCATTTACGCCAAATGGAGATAAAGAAAACGATGTGTTGTATGTGCGTGGAATATGGATTGAGAAATTTGTCCTGCGTATCTTCGACCGATGGGGAGAATTAGTGTTCGAAACCAGTGATCAATCCCTTGGTTGGGACGGAACATTTAAAGGAAAAAAACTAGATCCAGACGTGTTTGACTATTACCTAGAAGTAGATTGTTTGGGTGGGTCGCATAACATTATCAAAGGAAATATTACATTAATGAAATAACAATATGGGAAAAATCATTCAATCAAAATCAGAAAAATTCTTAGCGAACTACTTAAACAATGCGAGTCCAACAGGATTTGAATCTGAAGGACAAAAATTGTGGTTAGCATACATGAAACCATATGTGGATGAATACATTACGGATAACTATGGTTCGGTTGCTGGAATTATTAATCCTGGTCAAGCGTACAAAGTAGTCATCGAGGCACATGCGGATGAAATTTCATGGTTTGTGCATTACATCACCAAAGATGGATTTATTTATTTACGGAGAAATGGTGGTTCAGATCACATGATTGCACCTTCTAAGCGTGTAAATATTCATACAGAAAAGGGGACAGTGAAAGCGGTTTTTGGTTGGCCAGCAATACACATGCGTCAACAAAAAGAAGAAACACCGAGCATGAAAAATATCTTCTTGGATTGTGGATGTCAATCAAAAGAAGAAGTGGAAGCACTTGGCGTTCATGTTGGTTGTGTCGCAACTTTTGAAGATGAATTCATGATTTTGAATAAAAACAAATATGTTGGACGCGCGCTTGATAATCGTATGGGTGGATTCATGATTGCAGAAGTAGCAAGATTGTTAAAGGAAAATAAAAAGAAACTTCCTTTCAGTTTGTACATTGTGAATTCGGTTCAAGAAGAGATCGGACTTCGTGGAGCAGAAATGATGGCACATCGAATTAAACCTGATTTAGCGTTGATAACGGATGTTTGTCACGATACGGGAACTCCCATGGTTGATAAAATCGAAAATGGTGATCAAAAATCGGGTCATGGTCCAGTTCTGACGTATGGTCCAGCGGTTCAGAATAATTTCTTAAAGCAAATCATTTCAACCGCACAAAAAAACAAAATACCTTTCCAACGTGCGGCGGTTTCGCGCTCAACGGGAACAGATACGGACGCATTTGCCTACTCGAATGAAGGTGTTACAAGTGCGCTGATTTCATTGCCATTGCGCTACATGCATACAACGGTTGAAATGGTTCAAAAAGAGGACGTTGAAAACTGTATTCGTTTGATTTACGAAACACTTTTAACTGTCAAGGCAGGACAAGATTTTCGTTATTTGAAATAAGAACAGAAGGAGATGAGGTGGGGCAGAAATGCCTCGCCTTATTAAATTAATTCGACTTTAAGGTCTTCGATTAATAGGATATCACCTTTCACCAATTTGGCTCTTCGACGCGTTTCAATTTGACCATTACGGTAAACAATGCCAGAATCAACGATGTGTTTGGCATGACCACCTGTTTCAGCGATGCCTAATGCTTTTAGGAGTCCCATTAATTCAATGAATTCTCCGTTAACTGCGAATTGTTCCATTATTTTCCTTTTAGTTCCATTGCTTTTAACGTGTTCATCATCAAAGAGGCAATCGTCATTGGACCAACACCACCAGGAACTGGACTAATGAAACTACATTTCGGTGCGACTTCATCGAACTTCACATCACCAACTAGTCGCCAGCCTCGTTCGCGGGTAGCATCGTCTACACGTGTGGTTCCAACGTCAATAATGACAGCGCCAGGTTTCACCATATCAGCTGTGACAAAATTGGGTTGACCAATGGCAGCGATGAGAATATCTGCATTTAAGCAAATTTCTTTCAAGTTTTCTGTGCGTGAATGTGCCAAAGTCACCGTGCAGTTTCCTGGTTTCGCATTTCTTCCAAGCATGATGGAAAGAGGTGTCCCAACAATATTGCTGCGTCCAATGATGACACAATTTTTACCTTCTGTTTCGATCTGATTTCGTTCAATTAAAGCCATGATTCCAGCGGGAGTTGCAGGAAGAAATCCGGGTAGATTAAGAATCATATTCCCTAAATTTCGAGGATGGAATCCATCAACATCTTTTTTAGGGTCAATCGCTTGCGTGACTTTTAATTCATCTATATGAGCAGGTAAGGGTAACTGAACGATAAATCCATCAATGCTTCGATCTTCATTTAGTTGACGTACTTTGTCTAATAAAATTTCCTCAGGAACAGATTCATCGTATCGGATCAAAGTGCTTTCAAAACCAATTTGATCACATGCACTGACTTTTGAATTGACGTAAGAAACAGATCCACCATCATTTCCAACCAAAACGGCAGCGAGGTGAGGAATTTTTTTCCCTTCTAATTTACGTTGTTGAACTGCTTGTGCTAATTCAGCGCGAATTTGAGCAGCAGTTGCTTTACCATCAAGAATTGTCATGCGAAAGTTTTTGCAAAGATAGTAAGAACATACATCCTGACCTAAATCAAGTTATCTTTGTAAAAAAAGAAAAAATGAAACAACTTATTCACCTTTTGTTTATTTGTTTGCTAAGCATCAATGGACAAGCACAAATTAAAAGTTCAGAACTCGGATTGGAAGCCTATGGAGGTGGTTCAAACCTTGGTGGTTCTCTTGGTGGAGAAATTAAATATGCTGCTAAATTGCCCAATAACTTAGTGGTTGGTCCTTCGTTTCGATTGCAACGTACTTGGTCCAATTACTATTCTATGCAATCACATTTTAATATTTGGGGTGGGGGTGCATTTGCACATTTGCGCATTCAAGACAAAGTGTTTTTTGGAACGGAATTTCAAATGTTGCACAGTCCGTATAACTTTACAACCTTTCAAACAGGATCAAAAAAATGGGCGCCAACTTTATTTGTTGGGGGTGGATTTTATTTAAAATTAGGTCCAAAAGTGAACTTGAATTTAGCGTTGTTCTATGATTTGATCAATGCACAGAATAGTCCGTTCAGAAGTTCGTACAACTTCAAGGTTAAAAATCAAGCAGGTCAAGTAGTGAAAATTTTACCGATCATTTACCGCATCACCTTTTTTATTCCTTTATCTAAATAATATGAAAGTAGGTATTGTACTTTATCCAACATTTGGTGGAAGTGGGGTGGTAGCGACAGAGTTAGGAAAGGCACTTGCCGCAAAAGGATATGAAATTCATTTTATAACGTATTCACAACCCGTTAGACTCGGGTCATTTCGTGAGAATATTTATTACCATGAAGTTTCCTTAACGGATTATCCACTTTTTGATTTTCAACCATACGAAACGCAACTTGCGAGTAAAATGGTTGATGTGGTAAAGCATGAAAAACTTGATATTTTACACGTTCATTATGCCATTCCTCATGCTTCTGCAGCATTTATGGCACAACAAATATTGAAAGCTCAAGGAATTGAAATCCCATTTGTGACCACTTTACATGGTACGGACATCACCCTGGTTGGAAAAGATGCTTCTTTCGAACCGGTAATTACCTTTTGTATCAATCATTCAAACGCTGTGACAACCGTTTCGGAGAGTTTGAAAAATGATACGTATGCTCATTTTCAAGTTGACCGTGACATTCACGTGATTCCAAATTTCGTCGTGGAAGATGTCGAAAATGAGGATTTCACGACATATATGCGACAAAAATATGCCGCTGATGGTGAACGAATTGTTTGTCACATTTCTAATTTCCGTCCAGTTAAACGAGTGGATGATGTTCTGCGTGTATTTGCGAAAGTAAATGCACAGATACCTTCCAAATTAATTCTCGTGGGTGACGGTCCGGATCGTTATCATTGTGAACGATTATGCCGGGAATTAAATTTGTGTGATCAAGTTATTTTCCTTGGTAAACTGAGAGATACGACACATGTTTTGGAAATCGCGGATGTATTTTTACTGCCTTCGGAAACCGAAAGTTTTGGATTGGCGGCATTGGAAGCGATGGCAGTTGGTGTACCCGTTATTTCTTCGAATACGGGTGGTATTCCGGAAGTAAATATTCATGGATATTCAGGCTATTTATCAGACGTTGGGGATATTGATGATATGGCGAAAAACACCATCGAATTATTAAAACCAGAAAATCATCCCAACTTTAAAAAACAAGCAAAATTGCGATCAGAAGAATTTAGTTTAGCAAAGATTCTTCCAATGTATGAAAATTTATATCGAACTTTAGTCAAGTAAAATCTCTCAATATGCTGAAAATAGGCGTTTTATTATCAGGCTGTGGCGTTTATGATGGTGTTGAAATTCAAGAAGCGGTTTTGAGTTTATTGGCCATTGATCAAATGGGTGCGCAGGTGGTTTGTTTGGGCATCGACGAAGATCAACACCATGTCATCAATCATTTAACTGGTGAGGTTCAATCCGAAAAAAGAAACATGTTGGTGGAAGCAGCGCGCATTGCTCGTGGAGAAATCAAAGCGATTTCAGCGATTACTCCGGCGGATATTGACGCATTAGTGATTCCAGGTGGATTTGGGAGCGCGAAAAACTTCACCTCATGGGCATTCGATGGACCTAATGGATCTATTCGCTCAGATGTGAAATTGTTATTGGTGAACATGGTGAATGTTGGCAAACCAATTTTAGCCTTGTGCGTAAGTCCGATCGTTGTTGCGAAAGCACTCGAAGGATCACTGATTCAAGCAAAAATGACCATTGGATCGAAATTTTCTGAATCACCTTATTCAATCAGTGACTTTGAAGCTGGACTTGGTGCTACTGGTGTTGAAACGGTTGATTGTCCGTTGGGAGAAGTATTGGTTGATGAAACCAATCACATCATTACGGCTCCATGTTACATGATGAATGCACGAATTTCAGACATTCACCAAAACATTCAAGTGGCGTTCGAAGCACTTAAAAACATGTTGAATGCCCACTAATCAACGCTTGGATGATTGGTTCAAAGAACGCAAAAATCGCTTGAGTGAGCGAAACGCAACTGCCTTGTTTGAACGCATTTGTCAGCAAGATCATACTGCTTTAAGTGCGGCAATTACCTTAATTGAAAGTCATCGTCCGGAAGATCGCGTTGAAGCAAATAAATTATTGCAGCTTTGTTTATCCTTGAACAAACGTTCTTGGAGAATAGGCATTACAGGTGTTCCTGGTGTTGGAAAAAGTACCTTCATCGAATCCTTTGGGAATTTTGTATTGCAACATCAGTCTAAATTAGCGGTGTTAGCAATCGACCCTTCTTCAAACGTATCCGGTGGAAGTATTCTTGGTGATAAAACGCGCATGGAAACACTTTCCAAAAATGACCGTGTTTTTATACGTCCGACAGCAGCAGGAAGTACGCTTGGCGGGGTAGCGCGACATACGAGAGAAGCGATTATCTTATGTGAAGCTGCTGGATTTGAAGTGATTTTTATTGAAACAGTAGGTGTTGGTCAGTCAGAAACGATTGTTCATTCGATGGTTGACTACTTTCTCTTGTTGATGTTGGCAGGTGCGGGTGATGAGCTTCAAGGGATGAAACGGGGTATCATGGAAATGGCAGATGGAATGATCATTACGAAAGCAGATGGGGAAAATGTCCAGAAAGCTCAATGGGCGAGACGAGAATACGCCAATGCCCTGCATTTGTTTCCACCAAAGGAGAATGAATGGATTCCTAAAGTTCACACGGCAAGTAGCCTAAATAAGGAAGGATTTGAAGAAATATGGACGAATGTTTCATCTTTTTTTCATCAAATGAATCATTCGGGATGGTTGGAAGAAAATCGAAAACGCCAAGAAGTTTCCGTGTTGGAAGAAATGTTACGATCCTTATTACAAGCTGATTTTTTTGCTAATAATCATTGGATGGAATTGTATCACCAGAAAGAAGCTCAAGTAAAATCAGGAAGCATTCTTGCTTATCAAGCGGCTGAAGAATTGTTTCGGGAGTTTCGGGCGGTGGGACTTTAATGGATGGATTTGATTGTTAGCGTTGTAATCGACTTGTATTAGATTAATTCCGAAATTGATTTCAAGATACTTTCAACGGAAAGTTTATCCAATTTGGAGAAAGCAAACCATTTTTTACCCAAATCTTTTAATGATGCTCCCAAATGATAGACTTCGTTTTTGTCTATGATTAAAAAACGGTCGTGACTTTTGCTAAATGGTTTCAATTCAAAACCTCCGTATTGCTCATTCGCTTTTTTTAAGTCTAAGTCAATTTGTTTGTTATGGCTTTTCGTAAGCAATGTTACAGACACATTCTTTTCTTTTTTAGACAAATGCAAGAAGGTACTTTCATCAATGTAATTGTCAATTAACATAATGTTTTTTTTCGCAGAACGTATTATTCGTGAGGTTAATTCGTATGCGTCAAATACTTGTCCTTCAAAGAAAACGCCTTGATTTGGGATAAGTTTAGTGTTGATTTGTAAGTCAATTTGATCTACTTTATTTTTTAGGCTTTCGAAATTATCTTCTAATCGATTCATTCGGTTATTGACAGCATATCCTTTCAATAGGTAATCTTTCAAGCGTTCAGTAGCCCATAGCCTAAATTGAGTTCCACGTTTAGAATTAACACGGTATCCCACCGATATAATCGCATCAAGGTTGTAAAACTTCATATTTCGTTTTACGTTTCTACTGCCTTCTTGTTGAACTACCGAGAAAAGCTCGGTAGTTGAATGTTCATCCAATTCTTGTTCTGTGAAAATATTTTTGAGGTGCAATCCAATCGTGTCGGAGTCTTTTTCAAATAGTGTTCCCATTTGTTTTTGGGTCAGCCAAATGGTATCTTTTTCTTTATCAATCCTTACTTCAATGTGATCTGTAAGTTCATTTGATTGATATAAAATAATTTCATTTTTCATATAATTTCCATTTTGGAAATGTCAGTTCAATAATCGTTTTGTACATTTCTTTTTTTCAATTCTAGCCTAGTTTACTTAACCTTTTCTAAATCGCATAAATATTTCACAAACAAGACCCAAGGTGATTGTTCGAACATGAGAATTTTAATTTTTTGTCTTAACTAAAGATAATAAAAGTAAGCGAGAATTATTCCCTGATAAATGGATTGAAAATAAGTTATTCTATAACGGCAGATAAATCCGAAATAAAGAATTTTTATAAAAGTTACCTAGATAAATTTATACTGTTCGTATGGGTGTCTTACTCCATTGTGTATTGAAAAATGATTAGTTTTAATGAATAAAATCTGCTTGAATGAATTTTATTACATTAATCATTCGTCCCCTTTTATTTGTATTGTTCAGCTGTTTATTCAGCCTGGGTAATGCAAAAGCGCAAAATGAAACGGGTACTGATGATTACAAAGTTTACCAGAAGCAACATCAGCAATTAAGTTGCCAAGTGATCGATTCCGTGGTTTTTCAAACGGTGCTTCATGAATTGTTGGCCCTAGATACCACTCAATTTACCCAAAACTTAGATGTATATCACCGGGATTTAATGCAGGCTTATTCTTCCAATTGGCTATTTTCAAAAAATGAGAACGATTTGCGTCTAGCAGTGTATCACAGTCTTCGCATCAAAAATCCAATTAGTTCTGATTATTGGAATTTAGCATTTCATTTCGTCAAACTAAAAGACTGTGATCAAGGCATGTTGTATCTCGATCGTTACTTGAAAGAAACACCAGTAAAACAGTTAATGCCGCCAATGGATATTTGGATCTTGAAAAACGACTGTAAACAAGCAGGAACCGATGATTACAAAGTCTACAGAGAGTCACAATTAAAATTGAGTTGCACACCTCAAGATTCATCGACAATCAGCACCAAATTGTTTCAATTGCAGTTGTTGGACACAACCCAATTCACAAAAAACATAGATTATTATTACCAAGATCTAGGTTGGGCGTTTTATCGTTCATTTCCACTGTATAAAGATTCCATTTTATTACAGAAGTCCATTTCATCTTACCTCAAACAAAAGGAATTGAGTTCGAACGATCTTTGGAACATCGCTTTCACCTATTACCTGCTGAATGAATGTGACAAGGGTGCTGATTACCTAGAACGATACCTACGTGTGACACCTTCGAAAATAAAAAGGAACAAAAAGGAACAAATTGCACGTATGAAGAAGGGCTGTGGGTAAGGTGTTCGATACATGAGTTAAAGTATCAGGATTGCAAATCCTGATATGTTGAATACTTTCACAAAAAATTAAAAACTCTTTCGGCAAATCGTATCTGGAACGTTCTGAAAACGTCTTTTATTTTTAAGGTAAGGAAACGAATAGATGACAAAACCTTGTGTTGCACGAAAGATAAAGTTTAAATCTGCTTTTTGATCCTTGTTTACATCATATAATGAATCCTTGAGGAATGAATCCGACAGGTAAATTTTCAAAGTGTCATTTCCGTGGATCAGCTCAACATGTTCTCCAACCTCAGAATAGTTGACTGTGTTTATGATTTGATATGGAATCGTTCCAATGTGCGTCCTTCCCGAAAAGGATACAGAAGTCTGACTCGAATCCAAAAGCGTTAGTTTGACCTCATTCAAATGAAATGATTGACTTTGTTTGTTGTTTTTTTCTCCGCAAGCAACGAGGAGTAGCATTAAAATCAAATAGAATGCTGTTTTTTTCATATTTAATTTAATTATGTACATGTTGAGCAACTTAAATTCTAGTACTTCAACACTTTAAACGTCGACAAGACTTCTTCATTCTTTTGAATTCGCAAGATATATACCGCTGAACGCATATCAGGTATGAAAATAGGCGTTTCCAAAGCGGTGTTATTGACTGTTCCTTGGGTAATTATGCGGCCACTTAAATCGTAGATTTCGTAGCGGCAACCTTGAGCCTGTGTTTTGTTGTCATGACTCAGGACAAATGTACCGTTCGATGGATTTGGCGCAATGGAAAAGTGAATATCCGGTCCATCAGGTGGTAACGGTATTAATTTGAAAACTGCCGTGAAGTTCGATTGAATCGTGGAAACATTCACGGTTAATGAATCTTGTAAAGTGTCTGAAATAAAGGCGTTTGGTTCCCAATGCGAGAAAAAATAGCCTGGTTTGGCTACTGGAACAAGTTGAATAGGCACCCCATCGAAATAGCTTCCTGTCCAGGGATAGTTGGACGGTTGAATGGTATTTAAAGCAATTTCTCCCGAACTATCCGGATAAACGGCCAATGAAACTTCGACTGTTTTGACCAAATTAAATCCATTCTTGAGGTGCTGAAAAACTTCGGTACTTCGACAAGCAAGTTGTTCCTGAAAAGTTTGATGATTCGTTACAAAATTTTGCATCTGTCCGGAAATGTTATTCGGATC
This sequence comes from Flavobacteriales bacterium, assembly GCA_046070685.1. Classification (GTDB taxonomy): domain Bacteria; phylum Bacteroidota; class Bacteroidia; order Flavobacteriales_D; family Crocinitomicaceae; genus UBA952. The sequence goes on from JBJTMU010000094.1 coordinate 43,412, forward strand.
CCCCCATCGTGCAAATTCATTTGGCATTTCTGTCACCATGGATTCAAAAAAGGTATTTTCTCTTGCTAGTAAGACTTCTGTTCGATAGCTGGTGTTCATCAAGTCGGCAAATCGATTGATAAAATAGTTCTTATAACTTTCGTTCTGGATGCTTTTTAACCAAATGTTGATGTAAGGTAAACTGGTACTTTGTCCTAACATATAATTGATGTGATTGTCCGTGCAACTTGTCCAACCATTCGGTTGCATCGATAATTCTAAATCAATTAAGGCAAAACGCCATCTCCAATTCGTTTTATCTGAGCGATAAATTTTAATGTTGTTTCCAGGCCAATCAACATTTCCCATCCAGGATTCAGCAATAATGTAATCTGTATAATGCGTTAAATCAAACAATTGATCAGCATCCGCCATGTAACTAGGAGCACTTGGATTTAAGGTCAGAAAATCACTGTACGTATCCCAGAAATGCGACACATCGCCTTCTACTGTTCGCAATACCAAATTGTACCAATAACTCAAAGACAATAATTCCAATGAATCTTTATTGGCACCATCATGAATTTCAAAGTATTCTGAATTGAATTTTTCACGTAACTCATAAAGTCCAAAATAAGACCCATTGATGTAAACACTTACTGGTCTATAGGCGGAATAATAATTTTTCGTTCCTTCACTCATCATTCGAACTTGACTGGCATCTTTGTAGGGTAAGTTTAAATATTGGTTACTTCCATTTCGCAAATAAATTTCACTGTATTTTGTTCGTTCTGGACGATCTGGAATGATTGGGAAATGAACAGGCGCTTGTCCCAATGCACCATGATCAAAAGACAAACGGAATGAATGTTGTGGTTGTGATCGACTTCCTCCCGCACCGCCATCCATGCGAATCGCTGTTTGACGTTGGAAAACAAACGGATGATCTAAGCCTTCATTTAAATAAACGGTATGAGCTGGTTTGACCCAATCGCTCGACCAATTATCGAAAATTCCGGATGCGCCATATAAATTGTTAGGGTCGGTGGTTACTAAAAGAATGGGCGTATCGTGGCTAATATTGAATAAATAAGTGAGAATGGTTTGTTGACTCGGTAAATAACCACTTGTCGTTGTTAAAGGATATATTTTCGTTCGAAGAACGGTCTTTTGATAGACAAAAATGGAATCCGAATAAACAGTGGAGCTTTCGTTGGGTTCAGATCCGTCAGTTGTATAAACAATTTGACAAGGAACCGTATTGTTATGTGAAAGTTTTAAATAGAAACTGCTGTGACAAATTCCGGATAATTTTGAACTTATTGGACGACTCAAACTGTCAGCGTAAAAAATGGAACCAGAATTACTTGCACTTGGACTTGGATTCATCCATTTCACATTACTAGATGCATCCGGAGATAGTCCGACTGAAATATCAGCGGCAGGAGATTCAACGTGCAGACTAGAAATAGATTGTTGATTTGAATCGAATAAATAAACCGTTTCTCCGCTTCCGCCTAGTTTAAAATTTGTGTGAAACAAATTTCCTTGTAGTGGCAAAAATTCACCACTTAACTCGTTGACATTTGTTGAATTGAGGTGGAAATCTACATAAGTATAGTTTTCTCCATTGGTCGCTGCAACTTGTAAGCCAATTGACTGAATCATACCGGCACTTAGTCCTGAGGCCGTTAATTCACTCGCTAAAATGAGCATTTGATGGCGTGCACCCCAATACCAATTTCCAAAAGGTGCTGGATAGCTGGTATTGCTATTTAGTATGGTACCTGTCCCAATAATGGCATTGTTTAGCTTGATATTAGGTCGTTGATAATAAGTGGAAGCGGTATTCGAAGAACATGCAGCCGGACTTCCATCGATAAAGCTTCCAATGGTTGAAACAAATGGTGTTGCGGTCTGCTGAAAAATCGAATTTTCGGTATATTGTGTGTTGTTATAGGAACAAACATTAATGACAACGTTAGACACTCCGTCCCAATAGAATGGAGTAACCAACACATGTTGAGTCCATCCAACTTGGGGACTATAATTCTGTTCCGATACCCCAAATTGAAAAGGCGCAGAACCATAGCGATTTTTTTGACTACAAAAAACTTGTTGGAATCCTCCGGACGGAATCGTTAGATTCGGAAATACCCACATGGTTGGATCTGTTAATTTATCTGAAAGCGCATAACCTTGCAGATTTACAGAAGAACTCCCAGCATTGTACAATTCGATCCAATCACTGGCATCTCCATTTTCATCCATAGAAGAAAGGTAGTTTTTATTACATCCTTCATTGATAACGATTTGACCAAAGCAATCCCAGGCAGAGATGAAAATTAAAAAAAGAATGACGTTTTTCATATTTTCGGGTAAAAAAAAAGGCTGGAAAAACCAGCCTTCATAAATCGGTTGATTTATTTCACATATATTTTTTTCGTTGTTCGATCATTTTCTGTCGCTACAACTACTTGGTAAATTCCACTCGCTAATTCATTGAATGAAATTGTACTATTGATATCCGTAATTTTCGCTGACTTCACTTCTTGTCCAGACATAGACACAAAAGATACCGTGGAGCCAATGACATCTGGCGTAACATTGATTTTAACGTTCTCTGGTGTTCCAACAATCGTTACTTTATCTGAAAGTGCAACTTGCTCTAGACCAGCAATTCCTTGTCCAGCAAGAATTTGTGTATCTGCTGTTGACTGATAACCATAGCCATGAATGGTAATCTGTGAAGCATTCGCGTTAACAGATAATTCAACCCAACCATAATAAGTGTTTGTTCCTGCAACTAATTTCCCGCCTAAAAATTTATGAGATTGATTCAAGAAATTTCCTTGTTGTACAGGAATTTGTCCAAGTGGACCTGCATCTACGATTAAGTCTAATCCTAATGCGTTGTTAGAAGATGTTCCAAAATTCGCTGCGGCAGAAATCGTGTCACCACTATTCAATGCTGAAAGTTGAAACGACGACGAAGAACTTCCGGTACCAGCCGCACCCATTAAATTCATTCCCGGTGTAATTTGTACTCCTGCAATCGCACCATCATATGTAAACTGAACCCCTTGAGTTGAGGATGCTCCGCTAATATGTTGAACAAAAAAGGTCAATTCTGGATTTGCATCATTGTTGAAATCCAAAGCATAGGGTGCTGATAATGAATCAACAACCACATCTGGATTTACATCAACTGCAACAACTTGTGCATTCAATTGATCTTGTGCTACGAGCGCTCCAGCGATCGCAGAATATTGCTTTAATCTTGATTTATTAGAAGAGGATAGTACGTTCATAGTTTGAAATTTGACATAAAAATAAGCATTTTCAGGAAATTGCAAAAAAAAGTCTTATTTACTTAAAAAATTTTCAATGATAAATCCCTGTTCTTCTTGATTTTGCTCAAATTCATTCTGATTTAAATACAACATCGAAAGATTGGCTTGACTCTCAATCCAAGCTTCTATTTTGGAGCGTTCCTGCTGAAAATGTTCCCATTTTTTTAATGATAATGTAGCGGCTAATTTATCCCCATTTTTCATTTCCGTTGTAAACTCTCCTTCACCTTGAATATACAAAAGTCGATAAGTGAAATGATCAGGTAGAAAGGATAGGGCATGACTTGGAATGAAACAGATGTGTTCACCGATGTCCTCTAGCCAAGAGTGGTCGAGGTGCAAATTGTACGCTTTTTCATCGAATAAGCTTGGATCACAAATGGGAAATCCAAGTGCTTCAATGTGTGATAACATCGCTTTGCGATTCATATCAATTGCTTCCGTACAAATGGTTCGAACACCTTTTATTGATTTCTCCAATTGATTTAAATGTTCGATTGCTTTCTCCTCTTCACCCAAATAGTCTCGATAAATTTCAAGTAGCCATTTGTGGGATTTTAAATTGTTCGGAACCAAACGTAGATTTACCTCAAAGGCTCGAGCTGCATCTTCATAAAGTCCTTGACGAACCAATGCTTCACCCAAATGATAATGCGCGCGATGAAAGAAAAAATCAAGTTCAATCGCCAATAAAAATTCTTCAATGGCGGCATTTAAATCACCCCTTCTTAAAAAACTGAGTCCTAGTCCGTGATGAGCACGCGCATGAGAATCGTCAATGTTTAATGCGCGAATAAATTGCTTTTCGGCAAGCTCATATTTTTTACGTTGAAGAAAAATTTGGGCAATATTTAAGGCCAATTGAAAATTGTATGGATTTCGTTCTTGAATGGAAATTAATTTCGGTAACGACGCGTGCGGTTTATTCATGGCTAATAGAATCAAACCTTCCAAATAATCCAAATACATTGGTTCTTCCATGCCTAATTTATCGTAGGCGTCTGGTTTTTGTTGCGAGGGATCACTTTGAGTACGAAGAATGTTCAAAACATCCATCGCTCTGCGGTATTGACGCTTAGACATATAAGCAAATGCAAGTCGTTGTCCATAGCGCTGAATTTGACTTTCTTCAAAGATTCTTTCGAGAATTTCAATTGCTGGAACATACTTACCTGCATTCAATAAATTTCGGGCAATGTAGTACTCGTTCTCACGTTTGGCTTTTTCTACTTGTTGGATTTTGTCGTCATCTAATGCATCGATGTAACCGAGATCAACTAATTGTTGCAAGGCTTCTTGTGCCGCCCAAGGATCTTCCCTCAGGATTTCATCGTGCATTCCACTGTCACCTGGAACTTGCTCCCAACTGTCAATCCAGGATACTTCACGTGATTGGTCAAAGCAACCATGCAAAACTTTTCCTTCCATGTCTCTTCCGACAGGAAGTTCCATGTGATGCAGCAATGTTGGCGTAATATCTAGTACACTTAGTCCAGAAAGTTGTCTTCCATCATTTTTAATTCCGGGTCCTGCCATGACAAAAACACCATACGGACTATGTTCAACAGCTGGACCAGAAGGCTCTTTTGGAATATACAATGGACGCTGGTGATCACAGTGAAAACCATGATCGGAAATCAATAATACAGTCGTATTTTCTTCATCAATGAAACTCATCATGCGCGCCAACATTCGATCGTGTAGGAGATAGGCGGCTTCCACGATGTCTTTATAATCTTCAAAATCCTTCTCTGGAATTTCTGGTCGTCTTGGTGGAAAATAACGCATACCAATATGTGAGAAATGGTCGATCGCATCGTGATACACGGCCATAAAATCCCAATCACTATTTTCCATTAAATAGCAGCAGGCGTTGTGAATCGTTCCGGCATTCGCCATCGTTTTCAACACACTTGAAGTGCGAGGGTCTGTTCTCAAGGATTCATCTTTGTCCAAATTTGGAACAAAAGCAAGTGCTTGAGGCAAGGTTATTTCATGCGGATGAATTCTGAAATCCTTCATCAGATCGATCATGTCACTCGGATGAACTGTGCCTTTCGGCATTTCCCATTCCTCTCCTAAAGGTTTGGTTGCAAGTTGATATAAATTGGAAACCATCACACCATTGATTGGCTCAACCGGGTTACTTGGCCACCAAGCAAGTACATTACTTTTATATCCTTCTTGGTTTAAAATGTTCCAAATTGCTTTGACTTTACGCGAAGTAGAAGTGACTGGACGCAAGTTTTCGCCATCAGGCGATGGTTCAATAAATCCACCGATTCCATGGGTGTCTGCTCGAAATCCAGTTGCGATACTTGTCCACAACATGGGAGAAAGCGGCGGATCTAATGTTTGAAGTTTTCCGTGTACTCCGCGTGACATTAATCGAGCAAATGCGGGCATCTTTCCTTGTTGAATCAAGGGCATAATGACTTTCCATTCGGCGGCATCCCACCCAATGACTAATACTTTCTTTTTGACACTCATGTTTCTTTACGATTTCGATATAGTGATCCATCGATCACTTTTTTCAACTGCTCCACTGTAACATCCCATTCACAAAAATCAATGAGTTGTTTCAAACTTTGTTCTGGTTCAAGAAACAATTGACGATGTTCCATTTCCAAAAATGGAATATGGTTGGCACTTAGGAATTTTCTGCTTTTTTCAATGTGGAGTTGATAAACAGATTTTAACTTTTCTCGTTGATCTTGCTGGTCCTTTCCGAGCATTTTCTCCTGTGAACTCAATACTTCATCTAAATCCCGCAACATAAAAATGACGCGATAATTAAAGGATAAATCGATGAATGTGACCAACGGAGCCACAATCTTGATTGTTTTCCCTTCTGCATTTTGAAGGAAAGATTGGTCTTTGACAATGCCCTTTACGGCTTCTAATTCAAAATAGCCTTTCGGATTATTGATATCTTCTTGTCGGATGGCATCACAATATATGTCATCATTTGCCGCTTGACATAATTGCATCATAAGTGAAGTGCCTGAACGAGGAATGCCGGTAACGAGAGTAATCACAGTGTTTTTGATAAGGTGTATCAAAAATAGCAATAATCAACGTTGCGCCAATCGAAGGCGAAAACTAAATCGTTTTCAGAATGATTTTATTGCGATGTAATGAAATTTCTCCTTTCATTTCCAATTGCTTCAGTAGTCTGGAAATCACGACTCTAGAAGAGTGCAAGTCGTCTGCTACTTGTTGGTGCGTATGCAGTATTTCGAGGGATCCTAAAAGTTTAGCTTGATCTCGAAGATATTTCAGTAATCGTTGATCTAAATTCATGAAGGCAATCGCATCAATGGACTCCATTAATTCCATCATTCTCGTATGGTAATTACTGATGATATATGTTCGCCAACTTTTGTACTGATCCATCCAAATTTCCATGTATTCCGATGGAATCATCAACAGTAAAGATGGCTCCATGGCAGTGGCTTTAATCTGACTATCGATTTTCTTTGTACAACATTGTAAGGACATCGCACAAGTATCTCCTCCTTCAATATAGTACAGCAGCAATTCTTCCCCGTTTTCATTTTCGCGTGATACTTTTATTGATCCTTCAATCACGATCGGGATTAATTGCAGACGATCTCCTACATGTACAATGATTTCGTCCGTAGTGGTTTCTCGTACTTTGGCCAAGTGCGCCATTTCTGTTATCAACTCTGGCTCCAGTATATAGCCAAGTTGAGCTTGAAGCATCGCTTCTTTATTGATGTGACTTAGCATCTGCTTTGTAATGAATGAAGAAATTCGCCCAAATGATTTTCGACAATGCGAATAAGTAAGGTGCTAATACGATGGTGAAAAATGTCACCAATCCAATTTGTGTCCATGCGGAAAAACTCGGAAACCATAAATTACAAGAGGTCCAAATGGTCACAAATAAGGCCACACCTAAGGCGTACGAAACGTACATTGCACCGTAATAAAATCCAGGTTCACGTTCATATTTTAGATGGCAGACATCACATTCCGTTCGAACATCTCCTACATTTTTTAAGTCATACACCGTGGAAACTAAAAATTTCCCTTCGTGACATTGCGGACAAGTCATGTGTGTGATACTGTATAATTTGGATCCTTTTTTCATTTTACTTCAATTCAATAGGGACAAAAGTAAAGCAAATCCATCGTTGAAAATGTAACTGAAGTTACTATTTTGAAGAACTTGACGAAAATCATATTTTGACGTGAAATCGAGAGGTTTTTGACATGTTGTGTGACAAAACGACACGCTTTTTTGGGGAATACTTTCATTTTGTCATTGGAATGCTGAATTATTGGAGTGGCACATTAATTGAGAAAAGCCAATCATCAAAAAGTAAATTTTTTAATAATGGGAAAAATAATTGGAATTGACTTAGGAACAACGAACTCTTGTGTTTCGGTCATGGAAGGAAATGAGCCAGTGGTGATTGCTAACGCGGAAGGAAAAAGAACAACACCATCTGTCGTGGCTTTTGTTGAAGGAGGAGAGCGCAAAGTAGGTGATCCCGCTAAGCGTCAGGCCATCACAAATCCAACAAAAACAATATATTCAATTAAACGTTTCATGGGATCTAGCTTTGATGAGTCAAGCAAAGAGGTTTCTCGTGTTCCTTATGAAGTAGTAAAAGGTGATAACAATACGCCACGTGTAAAAATCGACGATCGTTTGTATTCTCCACAAGAAATTTCTGCCATGATTCTTCAGAAAATGAAGAAGACAGCAGAGGATTACCTTGGTCAAGAAGTGACGGAAGCAGTTGTAACTGTTCCAGCTTACTTTAATGATGCACAACGTCAAGCAACAAAAGAAGCAGGTGAAATCGCTGGATTAACAATTAAACGCATCATCAATGAGCCAACTGCCGCAGCTTTAGCTTATGGATTAGATAAAAAAGGAATTGATCAGAAAATTGTTGTTTTTGACTTCGGTGGAGGAACACATGACGTATCTGTTCTTGAATTAGGAGATGGTGTATTTGAAGTGTTAGCGACAGACGGTGATACTCACTTAGGTGGAGATGATGTGGATGAGGCAATCATTTCATGGTTAGCGGATGAATTTAAAAATGACGAAGGACTTGATCTACGTAAAGATCCAATGGCTCTTCAACGTTTGAAAGAAGCAGCAGAAAAAGCAAAAATTGAATTGTCTTCAACTACTTCTACTGAAATCAATTTGCCGTACATCATGCCAGTTGATGGCGTGCCAAAACACTTAGTTCGATCTTTACAACGTGCGAAATTTGAGCAATTAATTTCTGAAATCGTTGAAAGAACAATCGCTCCTTGTCGTTCTGCCTTGAAAAATGCTGGATTATCTCCAAACGATATTGACGAAGTAATTTTAGTAGGTGGATCAACACGTATTCCAATCATTCAAGATGCTGTTCAACGTTTCTTCGGAAAAGCGCCTTCTAAAGGAGTGAATCCAGATGAGGTGGTAGCAGTCGGTGCAGCGATTCAAGGTGGTGTACTAACCGGAGAAGTGAAAGATGTCCTTCTATTAGATGTGATTCCTTTATCTCTTGGTATTGAAACAATGGGTGGTGTATTGACCAAATTAATTGATGCCAATACAACAATTCCAACGAAAAAATCAGAAGTGTTCTCAACAGCATCTGATAACCAGCCTTCAGTAGATATTCATGTGCTTCAAGGTGAGCGTCCAATGGCGAATGACAACAAAACGTTGGGTCGTTTCCAATTGACAGATATTCCACCAGCGCAAAGAGGAGTTCCTCAAATTGAAGTGACGTTTGACATCGATGCGAACGGAATCATGAATATTTCTGCAAAAGATAAAGGAACAGGAAAACAACAATCAATCAAAATTGAAGCGTCTTCTGGTTTGTCTGATGAAGAAATCCAACGAATGAAAGCGGAAGCGGAAGCGAATGCTGAATCCGACAAGAAAAAACGTGAAGAAGTGGAAACAATCAACAAAGCAGATTCATTAATTTTCCAAACGGAACGTCAAATGAAAGAATATGGCGACAAAATTCCAGCGGATAAAAAACAAGGAATCGAGGATGCCTTGAATGAGTTGAAAAAAGAATTTGAAGCGAAAAACATTCAAAATCTTGAGCCGGCAATGGAGAAATTGAACAATGTTTTCCAAGCAGCTTCTCAAGACATGTACAATGCAGCAAATGCTGACGGTGGAAACGCTGGTGATGCAGGAGCTGATCAATCAACTGGAAACCAAAACGATGAGGTTACAGATGTTGATTTCGAAGAAGTAAAAGATAAATAAGTTTAACTTATTAGACGTTAAAGGGCTGCCAATTGGTAGCCCTTTTTTGTTGAATATGATCGCACTATTCGACAATTAGGTGTTTTTCGACACTGCCATCACTATACTCGATAAGAAATAATTTCCCTTTTTCCGGAATACATTCTCTTCCTAGTAAATCGAAATAAGCTACAATTGTTTTTGTGTTAAATGGTGAAAATTCCTCAGTACTTGCAGTAACTTGATTGCAATTAAAGTAGTTTACTTGAAGGTTGTAAAATTGCTGAATGGAATCAGCAACAGCTAGTAGCCCTTGCACGTTTTCCAAGTTGTTTCCTTGGCTGTATTGAATAATAGCCATATCATAACACGTTTGAGTACTGGAATTCAATTGTACATTTTCAAGTGTCATGACGCCGCGTCGATCACCAGGTGGATTTAATGCACTTGCTTCGCTCCAACCTTGACTCGTATAAGGATTTCCACTGAATATATAATTTGTAATGGAATTTGTTGTTCCGATTTGTCCAGCATGACCTTGCCCTCCGTAATAATAATTTGATCCGTCGGCCCATTTCCCATTTAAATACCACCAATATTGAACAGCTGTTCCGGGATCATTGAATGGATATGCAGATGTACTTGTAAAATAGGACATATTTTCCATAGAATGACTTAAGCTTATCGCACCAACAGCAGGTGGGTTGCTTCCATAATCTGAATCCATGTTGTCACTATTGTAGGTGTACATTAGCTTGCGTATAGTATCACAACCAATATAATCATCGGCATATCCACCTATGTCGGCATCCATAAAAAAACCACATTTGAAATTGGAAAAAGAAAGTGGGCCTCTATTTAAAACACGTAGATTCATAAAGGTGGTTTCATTTAAAAAATCAGTTGATGTAAATTGATAAAACATAATGTGTACTTCAATTTGCATTATATTACCATTCGAGTTAAGGTGTGGTTGATCATCGTTGTAAATAACATAGCTTGCTTTGTCGCCTCGAATGTCCGGAAATTCACCCAATTGTGGTTCGTAAATTAAATTTCCATTCAAATCTATGAAGGGAGCCAGTTGCTGAGCTACTCCTAGTGTAACATCGCCATTTCCTGGCCAATTTTGAATTGATAAAGGCGTTATATAGCCAGGATCTTGAAAATGTTGTATGTGAAAATCAATTTCTGATTTTTCAACGGACCAAATACTATTCGAATATTTGCTTACATAATTAGGGTCCATATACGTGTGAAACATCGAATAAGGTCCGCTGTAAAAGTCGCTATGATTCGTATTTGAAAATCGTTTTGCAGCCAAAAAAAGTTGTCCCCATTGATCAAGTCCAGCAAACCAGAATGCTGCTGAAAAAATGGAGTTTAAACCACTTCCTTTTGGCATTTCATATCCGGGAAAAATCACAGTTGAATCGTGATGAGTGAAAAACACACCTTCATCTTCTATAATTGCTGAGACTTGATTGATATCTAATGTGCTTTGGGAGTTTTGTCCAAAAGTTATCAATCCATTGAAAAGAATGAGCAGGAAGGGGATTAAGGTTTTCATATGCGCTGAATTAAATAAGGTTTTCATTTGTTTACAATAGGTAAACGCGAAATAGTAAGGAGAAGAAGTGTTAGTCACAAAAAAAAGAAGTCTTATAGCATTCGATTCTTGATAATATGGGGGGATTCATGCATTCGAGGTTGATTTTTCCTATATTTGTCCTATGTTGTATTCCAAAAAACTTGAGCACGCAAATAGCAAAGAATGGGTTGTCTTCATTCATGGTGCAGGTGGTAGTTCAAGTATTTGGCACAAGCAAATCAAAACATTTTCAGAAAAATACAATCTGCTTCTTATCGACCTTCGTGGACATGGTAAGAGTCAAATTGAATCTAAAAAGAAACGATATTCTTTTAAGCTAATTGCACAGGATGTTATTGAGGTTCTTCATGCCCACCACATCGAAAAAGCCCATTTTGTAGGTGTTTCCATGGGTTCAATTGTGATCAAACAAATCGAATTGCTTGAACCAAACTTGGTAAAGTCGATGATCTTTGCTGGTGCGATTACACGCTTGAATTTTAAATCTCGTTTACTGCTGAAAATAGGACGAGCGCTGAATCGAATCATCCCTCAAATGGGACTCTATCAGCTTTTTGCACGCATCATGATGCCTAAAAAGAATCATGCCTCTTCGCGCGAATTGTTTATTACAGAGGCACGTAAAATTGTACACAAAGAATTTAATCGCTGGTTTAAATTGACCTCTCGACTTGCTTTGTATTTAATTGAATTGGAAAAACAAACGGATAAAACGCCAACCTTGTTTATCATGGGGGCAGAAGACCACCTGTTTCTCGAGCCTGTTAAGCGTTTGGTTGCACAAAATCCAAGTTTGAATTTGAGCATTGTCCCCAATTGTGGACACGTTGTTAATTTCGAACAAGCGGACACCTTCAATCACTTAAGTTTGAATTTTATCGACCGCGTTTCTGCCTGAAATGAACCTATTAACAATTTGAATGCAATTTGTTAAAAAACACTTGCTCAAAAAACACGCACCTTCATAGTTTTGGATTAAATTTGTGCTCAATTTGCAGCGAACGTCCGCTTCGAAGAAAAGTAAATTGAAATCCCTATGCCAAAAGATTTATCCATCAAATCGGTTCTGATCATCGGAAGCGGCCCCATTGTTATCGGTCAAGCATGTGAGTTTGACTATTCCGGATCACAAGCCGCTCGTTCATTGAGAGAAGAAGGAATTGAAGTCACGTTGATCAACTCGAATCCAGCGACAATTATGACGGACAAAGTGGTAGCTGATAACGTCTATCTTCAACCGCTAGAGCCAGAAAGTATTGTTGAGATTCTGAAAAAGCATCAAATTGATGCCGTGTTGCCAACAATGGGTGGACAAACAGCTTTGAACCTATGTATCAAGTGTGATGAAATGGGTATTTGGGAGCAACATGGTGTACGCATCATTGGTGTGGATATCAATGCCATCGAAATCACAGAAAACAGAGAGGCTTTTCGTGATTTGATGATTCAAATTGATGTGCCTATGGCACCGCAAAAAACGGCTAAATCATTTTTGGAAGGTAAGGAAATCGCGCAGGAATTTGGATTCCCTTTGTGTATTCGTCCTTCTTATACGCTCGGAGGATCTGGGGCTTCGATTTTGCACGAACCAAAAGAATTTGATAACCTACTTGAGCGTGGATTGCAATTGTCGCCGATTCATGAGGTGATGATCGATAAAGCGCTTCTAGGTTGGAAAGAATATGAGTTGGAATTATTGCGTGATGCAAATGACAACGTCGTTATTATTTGTTCGATCGAAAATTTTGATCCAATGGGTATTCATACCGGGGATTCAATTACGGTTGCGCCGGCAATGACCTTGTCTGATACGACCTTCCAGAAGATGCGTGACATGGCCATCAAAATGATGCGCTCGATTGGAAATTTTGCTGGTGGTTGTAATGTGCAATTTGCCGTTTCTCCGGACGATGCAGAAGATATCATTGCGATTGAAATCAATCCTCGTGTTTCTCGTTCCTCAGCTTTAGCTTCAAAAGCAACCGGTTACCCAATTGCGAAAATCGCTTCGAAATTGGCGATTGGTTATCATTTGGACGAATTGCAAAATCAAATTACAAAAACAACCTCTGCATTATTTGAACCAACGTTGGACTATGTGATTGTAAAGATCCCTCGCTGGAATTTCAACAAATTCCCAGGTACCAATCGTCAACTTGGACTTCAAATGAAATCCGTAGGGGAAGTTATGGGAATAGGTCGATCATTCCAAGAAGCATTACAGAAAGCTTGTCAATCGTTGGAAATCAATCGAAATGGACTAGGAGCTGATGGAAAAGAATTGACCAATCAGAATGAAATTCTTCATTCTTTGGAATTCGCAAGTTGGAATCGATTGTTTCATATTTATGATGCCATCAAATTGGGAATTCCGTTCAAAACAATTGTCGAAAAAACAAAAATCGATATTTGGTTCTTGAAACAAATTGAGGACATGATTAAAATGGAACGAAAAATCGAAAAATTCCATTTGGAGAGTTTACCAAAAGATTTGTTATTCGAAGCCAAACAAAAAGGATACGCCGATCGTCAAATCGCACACTTATTGCGCTGTTTAGAATCGGAAGTGTATCAAAAACGAACAGATTTAGGAATCAAACGTGTGTACAAACTTGTGGACACTTGTGCTGCGGAGTTTGAAGCGCAAACACCCTATTATTATTCAACGTTTGAATTCGAAAACGAAAGCAACGTATCTGATCGTAAAAAAGTGGTCGTTTTAGGATCCGGTCCGAACCGAATTGGACAAGGAATCGAATTCGATTACTCATGTGTTCATGGGGTCTTGGCAGCAAAAGAATGTGGCTATGAAACCATTATGATCAACTGTAACCCTGAAACAGTATCCACTGATTTTGATACAGCGGACAAATTATATTTTGAACCTGTATTCTGGGAGCATATTTACGACATCATCATGCACGAAAATCCAGTTGGTGTCATTGTGCAACTTGGTGGTCAAACGGCTTTGAAATTGGCGGAAAAACTACAGCGTTATGGCATTCGAATTCTCGGAACAAGCTATGAAGCTCTTGATTTAGCAGAAGATCGTGGTCGTTTTTCTAAATTGCTAGAAGCAAACAATGTTCCGTTCCCACGTTATGGAGTCGTTGAAAGTGCTGAGCAGGCATTGGAATTATCAGATGAACTTGGCTTCCCATTGTTGGTTCGTCCTTCGTATGTTCTTGGTGGACAAAAAATGAAAATTGTCATCAACAAAGAAGAGTTGGAGCATCATGTTGTGGACATCATCAATGAAATGGGAAGTAACCAGATTTTGTTGGATCATTTTTTAGGCGGTGCAATTGAAGCAGAAGCAGATGCTATTTGTGACGGAGAAAATGTGTACATCATTGGAATCATGCAGCACATCGAACCTGCTGGAATTCACTCTGGAGATTCGTATGCGGTCTTGCCTCCGTACAATTTAGGAGATTTCGTGATGACTCAAATCGAAGATATCACGCGTAAAATCGCTGTGGAATTGAAAACAGTCGGATTGTTGAATATTCAGTTTGCCATCAAGGACGATAAAGTGTATGTGATTGAAGCCAATCCAAGAGCCTCTCGAACAGTACCTTTCATTGCAAAAGCCTACGATGAACCGTATGTGAACTATGCGACAAAAGTGATGTTGGGAGAGAAAAAAGTAACTGACTTTAATTTTCAGCCGCGCAAAGAAGGGTATGCAATTAAAATCCCTGTTTTCTCTTATGAGAAATTCCCTGATGTGAAAAAAGAACTTGGACCAGAAATGAAATCAACAGGAGAAGCGATTCGATTTATCAAAGACCTGAAAGATCCATTCTTTACAAAAGTCTACTCGGAGAGAAATATGCACCTTTCTCGATAATTTCCTCTGTTAAGAAGCGAAATACCTTGAGGTATTCTGTATATTTGTCTTATGCAGAAGGTTGAGGATATTATGGCTCCGATTCAGTCCGAATTGATTGCATTTGAATCCTATTTTAAAGATTCAATGAAATCAGATGTGGCTTTGTTGGATAAAGTTACCCAGTACATCGTGAAGCGAAAAGGGAAGCAAATGCGTCCAATGTTCGTATTTCTCACGGCAAAAATGTTGGGTGAAATCAACCAAGTTACATTTGATGCAACCACGTTGGTGGAATTGCTTCACACAGCTACTCTTGTACACGATGACGTGGTAGATGACGCCAATGAACGACGCGGTTTCTTTTCTGTGAATGCCCTTTGGAAAAATAAAATTGCTGTACTTGTTGGAGATTATATGCTTTCTCGTATTCTTCTGCTTTCCATTGAAAAAGAAAATTTAGCATTACTTGAAGTCGTTGCTCGTGCTGTTCGCGAAATGAGTGAGGGTGAATTGTTGCAAATTGAAAAAGCAAGGGATTTAAACATTGACGAAGAATCTTATTTTGAAGTCATTCGGAAAAAGACAGCTTCTCTCATTTCTACTTGTTGTGAAGCCGGGGCGATCAGTGTGCATGCAAGTGAGCACCGTGAGAAAATGAGAAAATTCGGAGAGTTAATCGGATTGGCTTTTCAAATTAAGGATGATATTTTTGATTACGGTACCGGTGAACACATCGGAAAACCAACGGGTATTGACATCCGTGAGCAAAAAATGACCCTTCCCTTGATTTATGTCATGAATCACTCGACTCCAGAAATTCGAAAAGAACTCATGTACATCATGAAAAATGAGTACGATGTCACGGCTAAAATCAAACGCGTGATTCAATTAGTGATCGAATATGGTGGAATACAATATGCGACAAAGAAAATGGAATCCATTGCGAACGAAGCGTTGGCATTAT
The DNA here is from genome assembly GCA_046070685.1 of Flavobacteriales bacterium. Lineage (GTDB taxonomy): Bacteria > Bacteroidota > Bacteroidia > Flavobacteriales_D > Crocinitomicaceae > UBA952. The sequence goes on from JBJTMU010000094.1 coordinate 59,402, forward strand.
TAGCAGACTTCCCCGACAATGATGCAAAAAATGCGTTAATTGGATTGGTACATTATACAATGAATAGAGAGAAATGATGAAAAACATACTTTTATTAACCTTTTTTGCACTGTTTGCTTTCACCTCGTGTACAAACAATCAAAAGGATAATACCGAATCGTCGAAGAAAGAAGAAGTACTTCATCAAATTAAAGACGGAAAATTTACGGAATGGTATCCTGGAAAAAAACAGGTGAAGTTTGAAGGGAATGTAGATGTGAAAGGAAACCGTGAAGGAAAATGGACCTTTTATTCTGAAAAAGGAAATATGCTTTCCTTTACGTTCTATGAGAAAGGAAAAAGACAAGGCTACTCAGTGGTAAAATACCCGAACGGACGCATTCATTACCACGGGGAATACCACAATGATCAAATGGTTGGTGTGTGGACAAGCTACGACGAAAAGGGTAAAAACAAACAGGAAAAAGACTACGGTTTTCCAGAAAGTGAGTAAAATTCCACCACATATCATCGATGAAATCATGCAAGTCTCCCGGATTGAGGAGGTGATTGCAGATTACGTACAGTTGAAACGAGCAGGTTCAAACCTGAAAGGACTGAGTCCATTCACCGATGAGAAAACACCTTCGTTCGTCGTTTCTCCGGCTAAGCAAATTTTCAAGTGTTTTTCCACTGGAAAAGGAGGGACGGTCGTTTCTTTTTTAATGGAAAAGGAACATTTTACTTATCCAGAAGCATTGCGCTGGTTAGCGGATCGTTATGGTGTGCAAATTCCAGAATTGGCGCAACCGACAGCGGAGGAATTAGCCGAACTAAATGAACGTGAAAGTTTTTACATCATCAATGAGTTTGCAAAAAATACCTTTAGTCAAAATATGCTCGAAACTGAAGAGGGGAAGGCAATTGGACTCTCGTATTTTGAAGAACGTGGATTTCGTAAAGACATTATCGAACGCTTTCAATTAGGTTACTGCTTAAATAAAGGAGATGATTTCACCAAAAAAGCACTAGAGAAAGGATATAAATTAGAATACCTTGAAAAGGTAGGACTCGTTAAAACAAAAGAGGATCGCTCCTTTGATTTTTTCCGTGGACGTGTCATTTTCCCGATTCATAGCATTTCAGGTCGCGTACTTGGATTTGGTGGTCGAACTTTGTTAGCGGATAAAAAAATTGCCAAATACTTCAATTCGCCTGAAAGCATCATCTATAATAAAAGTGAAATCCTTTATGGACTTTATTTCGCAAAAGGTGATATTGTCAAATACGACGAATGTTTATTGTGTGAAGGATACACAGATGTGATTAGTATGCATCAGGCAGGAATGCAACATGTGGTGTCTTCCTCCGGAACATCTTTAACGAAGGAACAAGTAAAATTAGTGAAACGCTACACCAAGAATTTAACGATTCTTTACGATGGTGACGCAGTGGGAATCAAAGCGAGTTTTCGAGGGATTGATTTGATTTTAGAGGAAGGGATGAATGTGAAAGTGGTTCTTTTTCCAGATGGAGAAGATCCAGATTCGTTTTCAAAAACGCGTAGTTCGAGCGAATTAGAAGAATACATTAAGTCGCATAAACAGGATTTCATCACGTTTAAAGCCTCCATTTTATTAGCAGATGGCGACAATGATCCGATTCGCAAGGCAGAATTAATCAAGGAAATTGTACATTCTGTTTCCTTGATTCCAGATCCCATCACGCGAAGTATTTACATGAAGGAAATTGCTTCTCAATTCGAGATAACGGAATCAATTGTCAACAACGAATTGATGCGATTACGTAAATCGACAATGGCAAAACAGTTGCAAGAACCGATGTTGAACGACCTTCCTTTGCCGAAGGAAAGTACCCATCTTTTGGTTGATGATTTTGCTATTCAACACCAAAGCGATGAGGTTTCGAAGGAAGAAATTAACCATGAAGTGGAAGTTATTCGCTTACTCATCAAATATGGTTCACGTGAAGTGCGCATCAAAAATCCGATTGACAATAAATCATCGGTCAGCGTAACAGAATTAGTCATCGGGGAAATCGAAAGAGATGATCTTCGCATTGATGAACCATTGCTTCGTGATATTTATGGTGTGTTCATGGATGGAATTAAGGATAATATCTTAATCAACGCGGTAAACCTTAAACGATCTGAAAATCAAGAAATCGTTGCATTTGTCAGTGATATTGAAAGTGATGATCATGAGTTGAGTCATAATTGGGTTAGTAAGTACAAAATTTACACAAAAACGGAGTCTGATGATTTGTACGAATCCGTCATGAATGTCATTTATCATTTTAAATTGATCAAAATTGAACAGCATATTCAAAAAATTCAAAAAGAATTATTGAACGAGTTGTCAGCTGAAGATGTATTGCTTAACATGAGTGAAATTCAGACTTACAACAAAGTTAAACAAGAAATTTCCGAGCAATTGGGAAGAATTATCACGCGATAAATATGCTCAGTACTACCTTATTTCATATTGGTCCGTTTAAAATTTGCTTTTGGAATTTAGTGTTTCTGACACTGATTTTTTTAGTCGCAGCCATACTTCGTCGGATTGTACATCGTGTATTGAAAAAATATGTCAAAACAACGCATATCAATTTAGAGGGAAGACAATTAGCTTGGTTAAAACTCTTAAGTCAAAGTGTTTATTTACTAGCGATTTATGTTGCCGTATTGAGTTTTAAATTTAATAATTACCAAGTTACATTCCATAAATTCCTTACCTATAAATTCATTGATTTAGGAAGTATTAAAATCGATTTCTCGGATGTGTTAATCATTGTTTCGGTCTTCTTTGGTGCGCGAATTCTGGTGAATTTGAGTAAACTTTACATCGGTAAAAAATTCAAACGAAATACGAATTATGACGCTGCTTCCGAATATGTATATATCCAGATTGCGAAATATGTGATTTATGTATTTTCGATTCTATTCTGCTTCAAACTTTTAAACATTGACCTAGCGATCATCTTAACAAGTTCGGTCGGATTGTTGGTTGGGATTGGACTCGGGCTTCAAGACGTGTTTAAAGATATGATTGCTGGAGTTGTCTTATTGATTGAAGGCAATTTAAGAGTAGGTGACATCGTTGAAATATACAGTGCATCGAAGTCAAATCAAAAGACTCAAAACGCTGGAATAGTGGCGAAAATTCTTAAAATTAATGTTCGAACAACACAAATTCAGACAAGAGAAGGTAATGTGTTAATCATTCCAAATACACGATTAACCCAAGAGCAAATTGAAAATTGGAGTCATGGTTCAGAATTGACACGCTTTACAATCAACGTAATGGTAGATTTTGGCGCGGATACGGAATTGATCAAACGCTTATTAACGCAAGCGGCGATGGCACATCCGAAAGTCAAGAAAAATCATCCTGTTATGGTTCGATTGGCAAATTTTGGAGAAAATGGACTCGAATTGGAGTTAATCTTTTGGGCAGACCAAAGTTGGGATGTAAATAATTACAAATCTGAAATTCGTTTTGAAATTGATCGTTTGTTCAGGGAGTATAAAATCAATTTCCCATATCCTCATCGAACAATACAGCAGATAAATTAGTCGCGAAGTAGGTGTAAATACCGTTG
>JBJTMU010000095.1:0-8556 GCA_046070685.1 Flavobacteriales bacterium
CTGTCCTTCCAGCCGAAGTCCATTCAAGTACGTCACAACGTGCATGCCCTGCATACCACGAATAACCGGTTTAGAAATACCGGGTCCTGTATTACTGGAATAAACACCCGGAATTTTTGACAAGGATTCCATTAAGTTAACAGACGTACCACCTGAGAGATCTGAGATTTTAACATACGAAACCGGAAATAGGTGACGATTGTTCACCTCTTTAATTTTGGTGTTGACTTGAACTTCATCGACATCCAACAAATGTGATTTCTCTAATGGTATTGTCAGGCGCTCATTCCATTGTTCCATCTGAATGGAAATTGTTTTTGTTTCAAAGGAAGGAGCGTCAATAAGGAAGGTGATATCCGGTAAAGAATGAAGGTCAAAAGAAAAATCTCCTGTCGCATTCGTGGTGGTGATTTGACCAGTTTGCAGCCATGTCACTCTTGCATGAGCAATGGCTTTCAGATTGCTTTGATCGACGACACGACCAAGAAATATTGGTTGAGCATAAAGTGTTGCTGTGATCGAAAAAACAGCACACATGAAAATAATTTTCATAAAATTGGATTGAATTCGAACTTAAAACAAAGATTTAAGTGAATTCTGGCGGACCACGTAAGGATGAATCATCAACGAAAAGATGATTTACAACAGCAATGGGAAAAGAATGGGGACATTTGACCCCTAAATTGAATACATGATAAAAGAAGAATGTTGGAGCGGTAAAAGCCGAAAGTTGCACATCACAAATAAAGCAAGCCCCTTGATCAACGTGAGTTTCTTTAATCGAGTGTGCCGTTGGATGTTTACATGAGTGAACCCAATCTCTTGGAAGTAATAACGCAACAAAGGCCCCCAATAAAACGAGGGCAAACCATTGTTTGCGAATTCTATTTTTAAAGTAATTCTTCAATGATGCGATCCATGGAATATCCTTCTGCTTCAGCACGATAATTGCGTACCAGACGATGTCTTAAAATTGCTTTTGCAACTGCTTTTACATCTTCAATATCAGGAGAGTATTTTCCGCGAAGTGCAGCGTGACATTTCGCGCCTACAATAAGATATTGCGATGCTCTTGGACCTGCTCCCCAAGTAATGTAATCTTTTGTTAGTTGTGTTGCTTCAGGTGCATTTACGCGTGTACGAGCCACTAATTTCACGGCATATTCCAGAACATTATCTGCAACAGGGATGCGACGAATCAACTCTTGATAATCCATGATTTGTTGCGCATTCAACAATTTTTGCAAGCTCACTTTTTGATCAGAAGTTGTCGCTTTTACAATTGCTAATTCTTCTAAATATGATGGATAGTCCACCCAAATATTGAACATGAATCGGTCCAACTGTGCCTCTGGAAGTGGATAAGTTCCTTCTTGCTCGATTGGATTTTGAGTAGCCAAAACGAAAAATGGCGAAGGAAGTTCGTAGGTTTTTCCAGCAGCGGTTACTCTGCGTTCCTGCATTGCTTCCAATAAAGCAGATTGCGTTTTCGGAGGCGTACGGTTGATCTCATCCGCTAGAATAATGTTTGAAAATAAGGGACCCGGGATGAATTTAAACTGTTTGCTTTCATCAAGGATTTCTGAACCAACGATGTCAGAAGGCATTAAATCGGGTGTAAACTGAACGCGATTAAACGACAATCCTAATGTTTCAGAAATCGTATTTACCAATAAGGTTTTGGCCAAACCTGGAACACCAACTAATAAACAATGTGCACGAGAAAAAATAGCAATAAGTACTTGATCTACCACATCATCTTGACCAATTATCACCTTGTGAATTTCATTTTTTAAGGCATGATAATCAACAACAAGTTGGTCAATTTTTTCTTTGTCAGTCATTTCTATTCAGCTTTTGAATTGGTCCAATTATTTCTAAAGTCACACGATTGGTAGTCTTTATCGACGCGAATATAAGCGTTACCGATTTTATTACCAACCCACTTATCCATGGTTTTTTGTTTTTTATCGTTTTCCGCCGCCAATTTAATTAAGGCATAATCATCAGTCAGATTTGCCAAATGCGCAGGGAAACGATCTGCCAAACGCACGATACGAACACCTTGCTTATGGTCATAAATATCGACGTACATACTCGGTTTGGTGATATCGCCTTTATTTAAGGCGTCCGTCAATAAGTAAATTTGCTGATCGACTTCATTTAAATCCTCCATATCCCAAAGTTGATCCCCAGAAATTGGATTGGAAATAATCCCTCTATTTTGTTTTGTTAGATCATCGTTCGAGAAGCGAAGAACGGCTTCATCCCAAGTAATTTTATTTTCTTTCAACATCGCGTAACAACTATCGATTTTCATCGAAGCGATGTTACTACTTTCTGCGTTAAACTCCGGAATGATTAAGATATGCAAAACCGTATAATCATTTCCTTTTCTAGAAACCAATTTAATGATATGGTATCCATAGGCTGTTTCAACAATTTCTGAAACTTCACCCACTTTTAATTTAAAGAGTGCTTCCTCAAATTGCGGAACCATCATTCCTTTGGTTGCCGTAATTTTCCCTCCAAGACTTGCACTTCCGGGATCCATCGAGTGAATTCGTGCCATCGTTTCAAAATTCTTTCCTTGCGTCAGAATCATTTTTCGAATCTCCACCAATTGATTAAAAGCTCTCAATTTATCATCCTTCGTAATCACGGGATACTGAACAATTTGTTGAAAGCTCAGTTTCATATTAATGTATGGAATACTATCTTTCGGAAGGGAATTGTAATAGGCCGCTACTTCTTTTGGCGTAACAGAAATATCAGCCACAATTTTGGACTCCATTTCTTGCGCTAACAATCTTTCTTTGATTTTCGCTCTAAATTCTTCTTTGATTTGTGTTGTGGACTTACCGTAGTAAGCTTCTAATTTATCGCGTCCTCCCATTTTAGACTCAAGGATACGCAACCTATTTTCCATTTCATAATCAACCGTTTCATCTTTTACGACGAGACTATCCAGCATCGCTTGATTGATCAATAATTCTTGAATCATTAATTGCTCCAATATACTACATTCACTTGCTTTGGAAACAGCAACTTGTCCCTGTTCCATTTGAAGTAATTGAGATTCAATGTCGGACAATAAAATGATATTATCCCCAACTTGCGCAACTATTTTGTTTACTACCTTCGTGGGCTGAGCGAAACTGATGTTGGCTAAAAGTAACGTGAAAACGATTGAAAAAACTTTCATCTCTTAGTTCCCAATTTGATAAAGAACGTCTGAATTGATTTTCACGGTATGCGCTTTCTTCAAGGATTCAAGCCACGTACTTTCCAAGTAGTTTTGGTAATCTGAAGTTGCCATTCCTTTTGCCTCGCTGAATTCTTTCAATCCAGGCTCAAGAACTGCATTTACTTTGACAACATAATATTTTCCTTCAAATTCATACGCTGGATTCACGCCTTTTGTCCAAGCTTTATTTGACAATGCAGGTGTTTGAGCGATGTCGAACTTGTTCATTTTCACTTTCAAATTCAATTCAGAATCTTTATTAATGACATCTAATACATGTTTTGAATTGATGGTATCATTCTTTAACATGTTCGTCACTTTAGTCGCAATATCCTTGTTCAAACACTCATAAATTGTTGCGTCCAAGCGTTTCGGCCACGTGTATTTTGATTGATTCGCATTGAAGTAAGCTCGAAGTCCAACAGTATCTTTAACCGCTTTATTCCACACCCGATCTTGCATGATTTCATACAAAATGATACCATCATGGTATTCCTTCAATAAGGCTCTGTATTCAGGGTATTTTTCTGAAAGTTTCGATTCTTCATATTGTAAAATCGCAGATTTCTCCCAGTTTTTATATTGTTTCGAAACAACAAGCTGATTTTCTTCACGCTTCACGCCTCGGTAATTTTTCTCTAAATAACTTGCAAAGGCTTGTTGTGTAAAGGGAGTCGTTTCGCCATTCAAAACAAAAAGTGGTTTGTTCGATTTCAATTTCCCATCTGCTGACCATTTACCTATGTAGTAAGTAGAATCTAGATGTTGATTGAACCATTTCAGGTTTTTGTCTCCTTTATATTGGTAATGATAATTGTTTTTCAATTTGGAAACGAATGCATCCTGTGTTTTTTTGGAACGCTCATCCTTATTGACTTTGGTTTGTAATTCCTTTTTCATGGATTCAAAAGAAGGAACCGCTTTCCACTCAATCAAACGAATAATGTGGTATCCAAAATCTGTTTTAACTGGTTTACTAAAGTCCCCTACATTTTTCAGTGCGAATGCGGCATCTTCAAACGCTGGAACCATACGTTGTGTTGTACCTGAACCAAATGCAGGTAATTCCCCGCCTTTTTTCACTGAATTCGCGTCATCTGAGTGCAAGGAAACCATTGATTCCCATTTCTCACCAGCTAACAATTTGTCATATAATTCATTGATCTTTTTTTCAGCATTTGCTCTCGACTCTGGCGTTGCATCTTTCCCAGTGGAAACCATTAAATGAGCGACACGAATGGTACCGCGAGAAGGACGTTTATCAGTCACTTTCACAATATGATAACCAAATCTTGTTCTAAAGGGTTCAGAAACCTGACCAACAGGTGTTGTGTATGCCTTTTCTTCAAACGGATAAACCATTTGAAATGCTGTGAAATAACCCAAATCTCCACCATTTGAAACGGCTGAAGGATCATCTGAACCATTTTTCATTTTCGCTACAGCAGCAAAATCTTCACCTTTCTCGATGCGTGCTTTCAAGGCTAAAATGCGATTGTAAGCAGCCAAAGTATCTTTTGGACTCGCATTGGCATCCACTTTTACCAAAATGTGTGAAGCACGAACTTCATTTTTAATGCGATCGTAGGCTTGCGCCACCATGGCTTGATTCTCCACTGAATCAATTAAATAAGGAAGTGCCAATTGCTTGCGGTATCCATCCAATTCTTTGACCAATTTTGGAATGGTATCGTAACCCAATTTTTCTGCCTCCGCCACTTTTAATTTAAACTTGGTGAACATTTCAACATATTCATCCAAAGAAGCTTTGTCGAATTTCGGATCTGGATTATTTTTCAAATAAATCTGTAAAAATTCACTTTTCGTCACTGGATTCCCATCAATTTCCATGACAACTGGATCCTTTTGCGCAAATGAATTTTGCGCTCCAACGAATAGGACTAATAATAAAATCACTTTTTTCATCTGTCAGACTTCTTTTTTATTTCAATTACTTTGAGCGAACGTAAATTTCGCGAATTTATTTGATACTGTAGTTTGGTGCCTCTCTCGTAATTGTCACATCATGCGGATGAGATTCACGGACACCTGCTGAAGTAATACGAACAAACCTAGCTCCTTGTAACTTTGAAATTGTCGGAGCACCACAATATCCCATCCCAGCTCTGAGTCCACCAATGATTTGAAACATCACTTCAATTAATTTTCCTCTGTAAGGTACACGACCTGAAATTCCTTCTGGCACTAATTTTTTAATATCATCTTCTGCATCTTGGAAATAACGATCTTTCGAACCTTTTTGCATGGCTTCAATGGATCCCATTCCACGGTAAGATTTGAATTTTCTTCCTTCGTAAATAATGGTTTCACCTGGTGATTCTTCAACACCTGCAAACATAGATCCAAGCATCACAATATCTGCACCAGCTGCAATTGCTTTGACAATATCACCTGTATAGCGAATTCCACCATCCGCAATCACCGGAACTCCTGTCCCAGCAATCGCTTTTGCGACTTCATTTACAGCCGTTAATTGCGGAACTCCTACACCTGCAATTACTCGTGTTGTACAGATAGAACCTGGACCGATACCAACTTTCACGGCATCCGCACCTGCTTCTACTAAGTATTTTGCCGCTTCCGCTGTGGCAATGTTTCCAACCACGACATCCAATTCTGGAAACTTCGCTTTTACCAACTTAAGTTGTTCCACAACACCTTTTGTATGTCCATGAGCTGTATCAATCACAATTGCATCAACTCCTGCTTCTACCAATGCCGTCACACGTTCCATGGTGTCGTGAGTCACACCAACTGCCGCAGCAACGCGCAATCTTCCGAGTGAATCTTTACATGAAATAGGATGTTCTTTTACTTTGATAATGTCTCGATACGTAATCAGTCCAATTAAGCGATTTTCGTTATCGACAACTGGCAATTTCTCAATTCGATTTTGTTGAAGAATTACTTCCGCAGTGGTCAAATCAGTACCATCACCCGTTGTAATAATGTTCTCAGAAGTCATGATTTCACGAACAGGACGCTGCATATTTTTTTCAAAACGTAAATCTCTGTTCGTCAAAATTCCTTTCAACACTTTCTGCTCATTCACCACCGGAATTCCTCCGATACTGAATTCTTTCATCAACTGAATTGCATCTTGCACTAAGGCATTTTCAAGTAAGGTAATCGGATCGATGATCATCCCACTTTCGGAACGTTTCACTTTACGCACTTGCATCGCTTGTTGATCAATAGTCATGTTTTTATGCACCACACCGATTCCACCTTGTTGCGCAATAGCAATCGCAAGTTCGGATTCTGTAACGGTATCCATCGCCGCTGAAACAATCGGCGTATTGACCGTAATGTTGCGTGTAAATTTACTTTTTAGTGAAACCTCACGTGGTAAAACTTCTGAATAAGCGGGTGCTAACAGAACGTCATCGTAGGTTAATCCTTCTGAAATTTGTTGTAGATTATCGAGAGACATGTGAACTTATTTTTGTAATAAATTCTTGCAAATTTAGTAATAAATTGGCAGCTTATTCGTTTTAGCGAGCGTCAAATGTTAAATAATTCCTAATTCATCTTCATTTGATGCATTTTACTTAATCTTGTAAAGAATTAACGCTTATGAAAACACTTACTTTTCTATTATTCTGTGGGATATGTTTGAGTTCTTTTGGACAAAAGAACACGCAATTAATTCAACTTTCGGGTGTTGTCGTTACGGAAGAAGCGATTCCCCTGCCCTATTCAACCGCCTACAATCGTTCATTAAAAAAAGGTGTGGTTTCAGATTTTTATGGTTTTTTCACCCTTGTGACTCAACCTGGAGACACCGTTTTCTTCTCACGTGATGGTTTTCAAACTTCTCCATTCATTGTTCCGGATACCTTAAAAGATAATCGCTACAGTGTGATTCACATGTTGGTTCGTGATACTTTGGTTCTTCCAACGGTAGTCGTTCACCCATGGCCAACTCGTTCTCAATTTGCTGATTATTTTGTCAACATGACGCCTTACGAAGATGATGTTCGTCGTGCTCAAAAGGAATTATCTGGAGAATCTCTTGCTTTTGTTGCAGCACGTTTAGAATCGGACGGATCATTAGCTTCCGGAAATGCGTTCAACATGCGAAACACTCGCTTGTACACGAACGGACAATTACCTGTTAACAATTTACTTAACCCCTATTCTTGGGCGAAGTTGATTCAGGATTGGAAGGAAGGAAAACTCTCCCGACAGTAAGTTTACGTTAAATTAAATTGCTTTTCAGCCTCATCAGCAATGTATTGTCCAATGGCTAACGATGCAGTTGCAGCTGGTGAAGGTGCGTTTAACACGTGAATTGATTTACCGTGATACTCAATTCGAAAATCATCCCGCGTATCGCCATCCTCTGCCAACAATAACGCTCGAACGCCTGATCTACCTGGATGAATATCGTCCATGGTTAAATCCGGAATCATTCGTTGTAAGGTTTTCAAGAATAATTTTTTGGAAAATGCACGTCGGTATTCATTGATACCAAAACTCATGTTGTTAAAGAATAACTTCCAAGTTCCTCCATAAGACAATGCATCCACCGTATCTTTCAAAGAGAAGTCTGTTTTACCATAGCCTTCACGTTTGAAGGTGAACACTGCATTTGGACCACATTCGATTTCGCCATCTGTCATACGAGTGAAATGCACCCCTAAGAATGGGAAGTCTGGATTTGGAACGGGATAAATTAAATTTTTCACTTTGTGTTTCGCTTCTGGCGTCAATTCGTAATAGTCTCCTCGAAAACCAACGACTTTCTCTTTTAATTTCACTCCATCCTTTTTCGCCAATCGATCCGCTTGAAGTCCTGCGCAAAAAACCAAGTATTCGGCTTGATAAGCTCCCTTGGATGTATGAATGGTCGAACTTTCTTCTCCTTTATCAATTGAAATAACTTCAGTTTCAAGAAATAATTTACTTTCTTCTTGCGTCGCCAAAGCTAATTCAACCATTTTTGCTGTGGCGCCTCTGAAATCAATAATTCCGGTACATGGCACCCAAATTCCACCAATGGATTTCACGTGTGGTTCGATTTCTTTGACTTGATCGGCATTAATCAGTTCAATTCCTTCAATTTTGTTCTCCAATCCGGTTTTAAAAATTCGCTCCATATTGGGAAGTTCGCTCGCATCTGTGGCAACAACCACTTTTCCACAAACATCGTGTTGAATGCCGTATTCTTTCGCAAAAGCGACTAGTTCATGACGGCCTTGAATGCAATTTCTAGCTTTCAAAGAACCTGGTTTGTAGTAAAGTCCCGAGTGAATCACCCCTGAATTGTGTCCAGTTTGATGATC
>JBJTMU010000096.1:0-20702 GCA_046070685.1 Flavobacteriales bacterium
CATAGTCAACAATAGATTAGGCAATTATGAGTCAAATTTATGTTTATAAACGGAGAAAAGCAAAAAAAGATGCCTTCAGTTGAATTTTTATTTCCCATCAAACAATTGCTTGAATTGTTGAAAGGTCTTTTCGTCACTCAGTTCACAGCCTTTCTCTATGAGTTCATGTACTTCATCAGCCTTTTCTTTGATCTTGTTTTTGGCTGCTTTGAAAAATGCTAAATCATCGAAATGATGTGTTAAAAGATCGTTCAGTTGGTATGCTGCATCTAGCTTTTGCTCACCTGTATATTTTACGTGATAGGCTTGCATTGGGTCATTTCTCACATCGAAAAATGAAATCATATTTGAACTGTAATGGATCAAAAATGAGACGTCTTCATAGATTTTTGCTAAAACGAGATCACTAAAAAGCTCGATGAATTTTTCTGCCTTTTCGGGATGCTCACTGGCAAGTTTTCGCCATTCTTCATCATATTGCTCGTGAATGATCAGAAACTGTTTGAATTCTGTTTCCAAGGAAAATAATTCTTCCTGACTTAGTCTTCTGAAACGCATATTATTCAACGGCTTGTTTCACTTCCATGGAAATATCGAGCACTTCATCCACCGTCTTTTGGGTGATTGCTTGCTCAAAAGTAAAGGTGTACATCCCTTTGTAAGGAACCTTTCTTCGTTTAAAAATTAACTGATGCTCAACCACTGTTCCCGTTTTTTTACCGATCCAATTACCATCTGGGTAAGTGGTTTTTATTTCATAAGGCTCTCGAACTTCTTGTCCGTGAGGTGGTTTTGTATTCAGAAAAATCCATAAATTATTATAGGCGTAATCGGTTGTGGTACGTACAGTCACAATAAAATCATAAAGAATGCTTGTATCTTGAATGTCAACCTTGAATACCGGTTTTACATCTTGTTTCCAAACCTGATGTGAAAACGAAAAGGATTTCGTGTAAAAGGAGTCTTCTTTACAAGAAAAAAGGACAAGACTTAGAAAAAGATATAGACTAATTTTTTGCATCTTTATTTCCTTGAGGATTGTTCTTTTTTGGATTTCCTTTGGCTTGAGGATTCCCTGAATTTGGGGCCTTATTACCTTGTTGATTTCCTTTGTTGGACGGAGTTTGATTTGGTTTTGGTCCCCCAGCATTTTGTTGCTTATTCGTGTTCTGTCCGGCGTTTGCTTGTGCATTGCCTGTATTTGAAGGACGTTTTTTATTGTTTGGACGTTTTTTCTTCGCGAAGCTTTTTTCAAAACGATTCACACTGTCCTGTCCAACCACATTTTGGTAGCCAATTTCTACGACTTTTTCCACTTTTGTGAATTCCAATAAATCTTTCGGCTTAACACCTTCCTTGTTTAATTTTTTAATTTCAGCAACGCGTTCCGGACTCAAGGCGATAATTCCTGTTTCTCCTGGATAAGCGAACCAAATGATGCGTTTGAATACATCAGTTTTAATGTGGAATGCATCTCCTTTTTCTGTGTGAAGTTTGGTGTCCGTTTTTGGAAACGATTTGATGGCGTCCAAGTACATGTCCAATTCGTAATTTAAACAGCATTTTAACTTCCCACATTGTCCGGCTAATTTTTGCGGATTCAATGAAAGTTGCTGGTAACGTGCTGCAGACGTAGAAACGGATCGAAAATCAGTGAGCCAAGTTGAACAGCAAAGTTCACGTCCACAAGAGCCAATTCCTCCTAGGCGAGAGGACTCTTGTCGAGAACCGATTTGACGCATTTCGATGCGAACTTTGAATTTATCAGCCATATCTTTAATCAACTGACGGAAGTCCACGCGTCCCTCAGCTGTATAATAAAATGTGGCTTTACTTAAATCACCTTGGTATTCGACATCTGAAATTTTCATGTCTAAATTCAAGTTCATCGCTAAGGTCCGTGATTGGGACATTAAATCCTTTTCTAATGAACGACCTTTGATCCATTTGTCGATTTCTTCTTGGTTGGCAATGCGAAGGATTTTCTTCGCTTCCATTGGCTTGAAATTCGGCGCTTTCTTTTTAACCTGAACACGAGCTAATTCACCTGAAACGGAAACTACCCCCACATCGTAACCTGGTGCTGTATCCACAATGACCAAGTCTCCAATTTGCAAGTGTATATTCGAAGCATTTCGATAAAATGCTTTACGTGAATTTTTAAAACGTACTTCAACAATATCGTATGGGGCTTGACCTGCTGGTAAGGCAATATTTGCTAACCAGTCGTACACTTCTAATTTATTACAACCACCGCTGCTGCAAGTACCATTGTTCTTACATCCTTTCGGTGTTCCACCGCCACTACTGCATGATGAGCAACCCATAATTTAATTTTAGGTAAAGTTAATCATTTAGATGAAATCAATTATGCTTGATGGATGAAACGCATCGTCTGAAAGCACATCTGTGTGAAAAGAATGCGTGCATTGGCATTGCGATCAATGTGATAGTAAGCGTCGTCAAATGTTTCAATAAACTCACGAATGTTATTTCCGGAAATAAATGGCGCGAAATTTTTCAGAAATTGTTCCTCTTCCTTGGAAATACGAAGCAATATTTCTCCCATATAATTCGACAATAAACTTTGTCGAAACATGTGTAAGGCGTATTGAATAAACAGTTTTTGTTTTTCTTTTCCCTCCGCGGCCATTCCATCTGCCCATTGCATCATACCAATGACATCTTTTTTATAAGATGTGCGCATCAGTTGAATAAAATGTTCGCGGTAAACACTTTTGTTATCTGTCGCGGAAAGAAAATCGTTGGCGTGAATAAAATCTCCTTCGGAAAATGCAGTGATTGATTCTGCTTGCATTTTATCCATGCGAAATCGCGTCATGAGTTCCTGTGTCAAATACTCACTTTCAATTTTCGGAATGCGAATGAATTGGGTACGAGATTGAATCGTCACTAAAAGTTTCGAAGGATCTTCTGAAACCAATAAAAATAAGGTGTTTTTTGGTGGTTCTTCCAATATTTTCAACAACTTATTGGAACAGGTGGGATTCATTTCTTCCGGAAGCCAAATCAACATGACTTTATATCCTCCTTCGTAGGATTTTAAATTTAATTTCCGAATGATTTCGGCACTTTCCTCAGTTCCAATAATTGGTTTTCGTTCTTTGGAATCGATACGCTTGGTCCAACTGTATGCATCAAAATAAGGCTCTTCTTTCACTTGTGTTCGCCAATCCTCTAAGAAAGAATCAGAAACCTTGCTGATTGCTTGAACTACCGGAAAAACAAAATGAACATCTGGATGCTGTAAGTCTTGAACTTTTAAACAGGAAGGACAAGTGCCACAACTATCTGTTTCACTTGGATTTTTACAAAATAGATACTGTGTAAATGCCAAAGCAAGTGGGAGCCCGCCATGACCTAAAGAACCCATGAATAATTGTGCATGCGCAATTTTCCCATGTTTGATTTCACGAATGAAATCTTTCTTCAATTCTGTTTGACCTATGACGTTTTTAAATTGCACCTTTCAAAATTAATGGAATTTAACGGAAGTTAGTCTTCCAATCCCTTAATTAACAAAACGATTTCGCCTTTCGGTGGATTTGCTTGAAAATAGCTGAGTTGTTCTTTGACATTTCCTCGGTGATACGTTTCAAAGTGTTTGGTTAATTCCCTCGCGACCACCACTTGTCTTTCTGGTTCAAAGAATTCTAACATTTGTTCTAATGTTTTTACTAATCGATGTGGTGATTCATACAAAACCATCGTTCTTGTTTCCTGAGCCAATATTTTTAAACGGGTTTGCCGGCCTTTTTTGTGAGGAAGGAATCCTTCAAAAATGAATTTATCACATGGAAATCCACTAGAGACTAGCGCAGGAACAAATGCTGTTGGACCAGGTAAGCACTCTACGTCAATTCCTCGTTCAACACAAGCTCTCACTAATAAAAATCCGGGATCTGAAATTCCGGGTGTCCCGGCATCTGAAACCAATACAGTGCAATTCTGTTGCTCAATGATTTCAATGCTTTTTTCTAGAAATCGATGTTCATTGTGTGCATGAAAGGGAAGTACTTTTTTCGCGATTTCAAAATGCTTCAATAATTTATATGTAACACGGGTATCTTCCGCAAATAATAAATCAGCTTCCTTGAGATAGCGCAAACTTCTCAACGTAATATCTTCTAAATTTCCAATGGGCGTTGGTACGAGAACTAATTTGGACATATTTTATTTTTTAGGCGAAAACCGCACGAACGACTTCTTCTATTTTAGCACATGGGACAATTTGAATGTGCTGATGTTTTTTTTCAATTCCTTTGGAGTAGGAGGAAACGATGATTTTTTCATAGCCCATTTTTTCTAATTCTGATAGGCGTTGCTCCAAACGATTGACCGGACGTAATTCACCTGACAATCCAATCTCTGCCGCAAATGACACTGTTTTTGGAATGGCTAGATCTGCGTTCGATGATAAAATAGCCATGGCTACGGCTAAATCAATCGCAGGGTCATCTACTTTGATGCCTCCAGCAATATTCAAAAAGACATCTTTAGCTGCCAAGCGGAATCCACATCTTTTTTCGAGTACTGCAAGCAGCATGTTGAGTCGTTTTACATCAAATCCGGTGGATGATCTTTGAGGCGTTCCATACGCTGCAGAACTTACGAGTGCTTGGACTTCAATTAAAATTGGACGAATGCCATCAACCATTGAAGCAACGGCTACGCCACTTAAAGATTCATTTCCTGAAACGAGTACTTCGGATGGATTCTCAACCGGGACAAGACCTTGTCCTTGCATCGAATAAATTCCAAGTTCATTGGTCGAACCAAATCGATTTTTAATGGAACGTAGCAAACGATAAATATGATGTCGATCGCCTTCAAATTGTAACACGGTGTCCACCATGTGCTCTAACACTTTTGGACCAGCAATGGTTCCATCCTTCGTAATATGTCCAATAAGAAAAACCGGAATATTCGTTTGTTTCGCAAATCGCAAAAGATTCGCTGTACATTCCCTTACTTGGGCGACGCTTCCCGGAGAACTTTCAATTGTATTTGTATGTAATGTTTGAATGGAATCAATCACCATAAGTTGTGGTTGAACTTCGTTTGCCTGCAGTAAAATCTGTTGTAAATTCGTTTCTGTTAATAAATAACATTGTTCGTTTTCAAGTCCAAGTCGTTCGGCCCGCATGCGAATTTGTTGATCGCTCTCTTCTCCTGAAACATACAGTACTTTCAACTTTTCTTTGATGGCCAATTGAAGTAATAAGGTTGATTTTCCAATTCCTGGATCTCCACCCAAGAGTGAAATTGATCCAAGTACGATTCCACCTCCAAGTACACGATTTAGTTCAAAATCTTTTAAATGTAGTCGACTTTCTTCTCCTTGTTCAACATCCTGAATTAGGAGTGGCTTACTTGCCTTTGTTTCTTTTGAAAAGGAAACCACGTGTTTCGTTGTTTTCTCCAAAATCTCCTCCACAAATGTGTTCCACTCTTGGCAAGAAGGACATTTTCCCAGCCATTTTGGTGTTTCGTGACCACAATTTTGACAGAAAAAAGCAGATTTTGTTTTGGACATAGCTAAAGATAATGATTCGAATGCAAATGTAACGACAAGTTCTCAAAAAAAAATCCACCTTGAAAATATCCCTTTTTTATTCAATAACAGCAGGTTAATATCTTCTTCATTTTAAATTCAAAAAAATATTTTCAATAATTTAGTCAAGATTGAATCTTGAAAAAACAAAAAATTTAATTTTGCCCAATAATTATTCATCCAACTATGTCGAAGAGAAGAGCTATTATCAGTTACGATAAATTATCAATTGACCAGAAAAAACAGATTCTCAGGGATTATCCAGATGGTTACATCAACCATTTGACCACAATTAAAACTCCAACCGGCGAAACGTTGGATGCCTTGATTTGGGAAACTGATGAAGTAATCTATCTTGTGAAGGTAAACAAGGTCATGCCGAAAAATAAACCCGTTTCTGAGGATGAGGATGAGGATTTTGAAGAAGATTTCGACAAAGTGCCGGGCATGAAAGATGATGAAGCCGAAGATGAAGAAGAGGATGATGATTATAATGACTCATTCGAAGAAGAGGATGATGCAGACGAATCTGACGAAGATTAATTAGCACGTCCTTCTTTTTTCTACTTTTGAGCTAAGAAATAAAAATGACAGCTCAAAAATCAAATTTTTCACAACTACTTAGTTCCCCGACCGTCGATAAAGTGGGCGTAGAGGAGCGTGTGGCTAGATTTCAAACAAGAAGTATCAAGGGACCGAGCAAATTGCAAGGACTTTCCATGGTGCTTTCTATGATCGATTTAACGACCTTAGAAGGAAAGGACACGCCAAACAAAGTGCGTCAAATGTGTTATAAAGCACAACATTTGCACGATGCATACGAGGGACTTCCAACCGTAGCAGCAGTTTGCGTTTATCCAAGCATGGTCTCAATAGCGAAAGAGGCTTTGAAGAATTCAAGCATTAAAATCGCCTCTGTCTCAACCGCCTTCCCATCAGGTCAAGCGCCATTTGAAGTGAAAAAAATGGACACCCTACATGCGATTGATGCTGGAGCTGACGAAATTGACATGGTCATTTCACGTGGTAAATTTCTAGCAGGAGAACATGCGTTTGTGTTTGATGAAATTGCAGCAATCAAAGAATTATGTGGTAGTAAACGTCTAAAAGTAATTCTAGAGACAGGCGAATTAGCTAGTTTGGACCAAGTCCGTAGGGCGAGTGATATCGCTATTCATGCTGGAGCTGATTTCATTAAAACATCCACCGGTAAAATTCAACCTGCAGCAACCATGCAAGTGACTTATACGATGTTGATGGCCATAAAAGATCATTTTGATCGAACAGGAAAAATGGTTGGAATGAAACCTGCGGGTGGAATCTCAACCTCCAAACTGGCCTTGCATAATTTAGTCATGGTCAAGGAAATCTTGGGGGATCATTGGTTAACTAACGAATGGTTTCGTTTCGGAGCGAGTAGCCTTGCCAATGATGTCCTCATGCAATACATGAAGCAAAAAACAGGGAAATACCAGTCAACTGATTACTTTACGATTGATTAAAAGATGACAAATTCGAACAATAAATGGGAATATGCACCTTCTTTAGAAGGGACTTCTCATATTCAACTCAAAGAAAAATACGAGCTCTTTATTGATGGAAAATGGGTAAAACCAAGCAATCAAACCTATTTTGATAGCATCAATCCTGCAAATGAAGAAAAATTAGCTGAAATTGCATGGGCTTCCGAAGCGGATGTTGATCTTGCAGTGAAAGCTGCACGTAAAGCATACGTGGAAGTTTGGTCCAAAATGAAAGCGTCAGAACGGGCAAAGTATCTTTTCCGTATCGCACGACTCATGCAAGAGCGAGCAAGGGAATTTGCTGTTATTGAAACACTGGACGGTGGAAAGCCAATTCGTGAATCACGTGACATTGACATTCCACTTGCCTGTCATCATTTTTTCTATTATGCTGGATGGGCCGACAAATTGTCGGAAGCATTTCCACATCGTCACATTCAATCCTTAGGAGTTGCGGGTCAAATTATCCCTTGGAATTTCCCTTTGCTCATGGCTGCTTGGAAAATTGCGCCAGCATTAGCGGCTGGAAATACGGTCGTGTTAAAACCAGCAGAAACAACATCTTTGACCGCCTTAAAATTGGCGGAGATCATCGAAGAAGCAGGATTGCCAGCAGGAGTGGTCAATATTGTTACCGGACATGGAGATACTGGTGCCGCCATTGTGAATCATCCCGATATTGATAAAATTGCCTTTACGGGTTCAACCGCAGTTGGAAAATTAATTCAAAAGTCGGTGGCAGGAAGTTCCAAAAAAGTTAGTTTGGAACTGGGTGGAAAGTCCGCAAATATCGTTTTAGAGGATGCGCCAATTGATCAAGCCGTAGAGGGAATTGTCAACGGAATTTTCTTCAATCAAGGACACGTTTGTTGCGCTGGATCCCGTTTGTATGTGCAAGAATCCATTGCCGATGAACTGATAAGAAAACTAAAAAACCGAATGCAAAGTCTTTATCTTGGGAATCCACTCGATAAAAACACAGATATTGGGGCGATTAACTCCAAAGAACAATTAGAGACGATTGAAAAATACCTTCAAATTGGAATGAAAGAAGGGGCTGAAATGTTTCAGGTCGAAAGTGAGGTTCCGAGTAAGGGGTATTATTGTCGCCCAACCATCTTCACAAATGTTGCTCAATCCAGTGTGATAGCGCAAGAAGAGATTTTTGGACCTGTCCTAACGATTCAAACCTTCCGTACCATTGATGAGGTAATTCAAAAGGCGAATAACTCTCCTTATGGTTTAGCAGCAGGCGTTTGGACAGACAAAGGATCACGCATTTTTAATTTATCCTCAAAACTTCGTGCAGGAGTTATTTGGGCAAACACTTATAACAAATTTGATCCTTCATCACCATTTGGTGGATACAAAGAAAGTGGTTACGGTCGTGAAGGCGGTATCCACGGATTAGAAGCTTATTTAAAATAACGAAACCAATTTACGCTTGGACAAAGCGAGAGTATGGTAGAAAATAATGTCATCAACCCATGAATATTCTTAAAACTTATAAAATTTACATCGGCGGACAATTTCCCAGAACGGAATCAGGTCGTTACTATATTGTGAAGGATTCAAAGGGGAATTCCATTGCGAATGTTTGTCAATCCTCGAAAAAAGACATTCGAAACGCGGTGCAAGCTGCCAGAAAAGCCTTTGGTAATTGGTCTGAGAGAAGTGCGTATAATCGCGGTCAGATTATGTACCGAATAGCAGAAATGTTGGAAGGAAGAAAAAGTCAATTCGTTGATGAACTGGTATCACTTGGACAAACAACGGAAGCTGCCTTGAACGAAGTAGAGCGAAGTATCGATCGAATTGTTTACTACGCAGGTTGGTGTGATAAATTCCAACAAGTTTTAAGTTCCGTCAATCCGGTAAACTCCGCGCATTTTAATTTCTCCGTTCCAGAACCCATGGGTGTCATTGGAATTGTAGCCGATCAAGGTACGGGCTTGATAGGATTGGTTTCTCAGTTAATGCCGGTTTTAGCGGGTGGAAACACAGCGCTTATCATTGCGTCTGAAAACAGTCCACTCAGTGCAATCACCTTTGCCGAAGTACTAGAAACATCTGATGTCCCAGCAGGAGTCGTCAATATCCTGACAGGTTCCCCCAATGAAATGTTACCAACGCTGGCTGAACACATGGATGTGAATGGCTTGTTTTTAACGAATATGGATCTTGAGTCCCTCAAGCAGACACAAATTGCTGCGGTTGATAATTTAAAACGGGTGGTAGAACTTCAGATGGATTGGAGTCTAGATAACGCTCAGGGGATTTCCTTTATTTCCAAATTTCAGGAAATAAAAACAACTTGGCATCCCATTGAACATATTGGTGGCGCGACGAGTACTTATTGATTATTTTTTTATATCTTTAGTCAAACTTAAATTATTTACTATGAAAAAAATCTTATTTTTCTCAATGAGCGCTTTGTTTCTAATCGCTTCTTGTACCGTTGAAAAACGTATTTACAGAAATGGATTCAATGTCCAATGGCATGCAATGAATGGCATTTCAAAAAAGGACAAAAATGTCATGGACGAAATGCCGTCAGAAGAAGTTTTTGTGGCACAAACGATTGTTAGTCCAAAATCCAAAGTGCAAGTGGCAGACGTTTACACAACGGCAAGCACCGAAGTTACGACTGATAACACAGCAGATGTAGCTTCCATTTCGAATCAACCGCTTATTCTTGATGTAAAGAAAGATGAAGTTTCTGGTGTGAAAGGAATGGCAGCACAAACAATCCAAAATCACCACAAAGAGTTGAAAAAAGGATCAGTTGCAAAACAAGTGATGAAAGCAATTTCAACATCAAAAAAACAAAGTCAAAAAAGTAACGACGTTCCTGTTGGATTGCTTTACGTTCTTTGTTTTTTCATTCCTTTTGTTGCGGTAGGAATTGTCACAGATTGGGATATTACAACGGTATTAATTAATGTACTTTGGACTGCATTATGCGGCATACCAGGTATCATTCATGCCATTATCGTCGTTAATCGTAACGTATAACACTTGAAGTATCTTGTTTTTAGCGGGTTAATAATCGGGCCAATTGTGCTTTGCTTATTGCCCGCTTCTTTTTTTGATCATGGTCAATCTATTTGCTTATCTGTTCTTTTGTTCAACAAAGAATGTTTGGGTTGTGGCATGACTAGAGCGATACAGCACTTGATTCATGTTGATTTTGAATCAGCGTGGAAATTTAATAAACTCGTTGTTTTGGTTGCGCCAATTTTATGCTTTCTCTGGATTAAATGGTTGAGAGAATCGTGGATGGCGATCAGGAAAAAATCGTAATTATTTCTTTTTCAATAGAGCAATTTCGGCTTCTAAATAGAGAATTTTCTCTTTCAACAATTGAATATTCTCTTCGTATAATTTCTTCATCTCTATCGGCATGTCGTAACGACCAATTTGTTGTTCAATTTTACTATTGAAATTATTGAAAGCAACGTTTTCGTCAAAGCCAATAATCGTCTCTACTCCAACGCCTAACACATGTGAAATTTTTTGTAGGCGATCCATGTTGATACTCACCTCGTCGCGTTCGATTTTACCATAGCCAGTAATCGACATCCCCAATTCAGATGCTAAGTTTTCTTGGCTATATCCTTTGATTTCTCTGACTTTTCGAATGCGATTACCGATTTTCATATCCATCATGCTTTAATAGAATTAATTATAAACCAAAAGTAACATTTTAGCAATTACCAACCATGAACAATGCTTTTTTCATTCGTTATTTTTGAAAAAACAAAAAAATATGAAAAAAACCTTACTATTTATGACGGTTGTCGCAGGACTTGGATTCTCCAGCTGCTCAAAACCGGGATGTACAGATTCTGTTGCAAAGAATTACTCAACGAAAGCAAAAAAAGATGATGGCTCATGTGTTTATTCTGAAAAGTTGGTGATTTGGCAAACTGCTGCTACTGCTCTACTAGAGCAGAATGATGGCATTACTGGAATTCAAATATATATTAATGGACAACTTTCTGGATCTTTTTTAAGTACTAACTATTTTACTGCTGAACCTAGTTGCTCTCAAACAGGAAATTTCAATACTACAATTGATATGGGGAAGGATGACACAAAGTATGTCTATCTTGAAATTAAAGATCAAAATGGAATTGTAATTGATGCATTTAATTATATGATGATCGCTGGAACTTGTAATACTTTCGAAATTAATTACTAAAATGAAGAAAATAATCTTATCATCAATCGTATTCATTGCCATGACATCATGCATGGTAACTAAAACACCAGTTGGAAACTACATGGAAACTCCAGGAAAGGAAGTGACCTTTGATAAAGGAAAGCAATTTTGGGTGTTTTGGGGCTTGATTCCAGTTGGAAGAACACATGTAAACACGCCTAATGACGGTAATTGTCAAGTTGTGACAAAATATAAATTTGGCGATGTACTGATAACAGGATTAACAGGAGGAATTGTATCCAGTTATTCCATTAAAGTAGAAGTAAAAAAAGAAAAATAATTAAAGAGGCTACGGCCTCTTTTTTTTGTCAAATGAATTCAGAAAGTTCGCTCCACTCTTGCATGGCCGCATGAATCATTTTTGGCGAACTTGGGTCAAATTTCGCTAGAGAATAATGCATCGTGTTATCTGGAACAAGTACATTCATGCGATTAAAGAAATCAATCGACAATTGTGAGCCAGCATCTTTCACGAAGTGATTGATTTTATCCATGGAACAACCGGAAGCCTTCACCGCATTCTCATTTGCCACAATGGCAATGGCCGCTTCATGTAGGACAAATCCAATGGCATCGAGTGACTTTCCATGTGTTTGCCAAGTGGAAACAAATTGCGACAGGGATTCATTCAACCATGAAATTTCTGTGGAGGACATCGTTCGATTTCCAACAAATACCCACAATCGAGCATCTTGAGGGAAATGATCTGGAAGATTAAAGGTCTGCTGCATTGGCAATTAATTCGGCTACATCTAATACTTTTACTGTTGCTTCCTTTTCAAAGTTCTTCACACCATCGGTCATCATGGTGTTGCAGAATGGACAACCTGTTGCAATGATTTCAGCTTTCGTATCCAAAGCATCTTCTGTACGTTCCACATTGATTTCCTTCAGGCCTTTTTCGGCTTCCTTGAACATTTGTGCTCCGCCAGCTCCACAGCAAAGTCCATTCGTTTTACAACGTTTCATTTCCACCAACTCTGCATCTAATTTTTCAATTAATGATCGCGGCGCTTCATACACATCATTTGCTCTTCCGAGGTAACAAGGATCGTGAAAGGTGATTTTCTTCCCCTTAAACGTTTCTCCTCCTTCTAAGGCTAGTTTACCTGTATTGATGAGGTCTTGAATGAGTTGGGTGTGGTGAATCACTTCGTAGTTTCCACCAAGTTCTGGGTATTCGTTTTTTAGCGTGTTAAAACAATGCGGACAAGCAGTAACGATTTTCTTTACTTCGTAGGCATTTAAAACCTCGATGTTCATCATTGCTTGCATTTGAAACGTAAATTCATTTCCTGCACGCTTTGCGGGATCACCCGAACAACTTTCTTCTGAGCCGAGAACCGCGAAATCGACTTGACATTTATTCAAAATTTTGACAACTGCTTTCGTGATTTTTTTCGCACGGTCATCAAAACTACCAGCACAACCAACCCAAAATAAAATTTCTGGTGATTCACCGTTTGCCATTTTTTCGGCCATTGTTGGAACTCTCATTGTCATTTTTTTGCTATTTCGCTTAATCTTCGTTTGCCCAATTTAATCGCTCAGTTTGCGCAAATTGCCATGGTGCACCGTTGTTTTCAATGTTGGTCAACATTCCCGTTAATTCACTTGGAACTTTCGACTCTTCCATAACAAGGTAACGACGTAAATCAACAATGATCGAAAGAGGATCAATGTTTACCGGACATTCTTGAACACAGGCATTACAACTCGTACATGCCCAGATTTCTTCTTCTGAAATGTAATCGCCAATCAGGCTTTTACCATCTTCATATCCTTTGCCGTGTTTGCGGTAATTTTCGCCGACTTCTACCAAACGATCTCTGGTGTCCATCATGATTTTTCTTGGCGACAACAATTTTCCAGTAATGTTCGCTGGACATGAAGAACTACATCGTCCACATTCTGTACAGGTGTAAGCGTCAAGTAAGTTTTTCCATGTTAAATCTGTCACATCTTTTGCGCCGAATCTTTTTGGTGCTTCATCCGGATTCGCCGGCGCTGCAAACGGATCGGCATTTGGATCAAGCATTAATTTCACCTCATTGGTCACAGAAGCCATGTTGGTAAACTTTCCTTTTTTCTCCAAATTCGAATAATAGGTGTTTGGAAATGCCAATAAAATATGAAAGTGTTTGGAGTAGGGAAGGTAGTTTAAAAAGGCGAAGACCATCACAATGTGTCCCCACCACCCAATACGTTCAATCACTTGCAATGTATCGATACTGAGATGTTGGAAAAGAAGTGGACCCATCCAAGAGGAAATGGCAAAATCATAATGTCCTTTCGCAAAGGCAACATGTGATCCTCCTCGGTTGAACAAAACTTCATCCGCGCCATTCATGCTGAAAATACAACAGATTAACACGATTTCCATCAATAGAATTAAATTGGCATCTTTCGTTGGCCAACCCATCAACTCACGCATGGTAAAACGCGGAAGTTTCAACAAATTTCGACGAATAAGAAAACTCAAGGTCGCCACAAATGCGAGTACGGACAACACTTCAATGAAGCTAATCATGAAGGTGTAGAATCCACCCAATTTAAAATAGAAAAAGCGATGATGTCCTGAAAGTCCGTCAATGGCTATTTCAATTAATTCAATTTGTGTAATCACAAATGCAACATAAAGGGCAAGGTGCAACAATGCAGGAATGGGACGACTGAACATTTTCTTTTGTCCAAAAGCGACCAACAACATTGTTTTTAGGCGATCACTCTTTCTGTCGGAACGATCAAAGTCTTGTCCCAGTAAAATGTTGTAACGAACTTTCCATGCGTTGTAGGCAAAGAATCCAACACCTGCGCTTAAAAGAATGGCAAATAATATAATTTCCATGAATAGTTAAATTAGTCGGGAATGGTATCTAACCACTTTTTGAATTTCAATTCTTCTTTCTCTGAAAGGATAAGTCCTTCTGATTTTTTACCAAAAACAGAAAAATGTACATATCGATTTGGATTAGCTTGTAAATCTGAAACAAGATTTTGTAGTTCATTGTTCGTTTCTACTAATTCATTGTACAATTTTTCATCATGAATGAGTTTCCCCAATGTCCCATGACCATTTTCCACATCCTCTAATGTTAAATTCAATTTTTTAACCGTCGTTTGGGCATCGAGAAGAATGGATTTAAAATCAGCACTCACAAAATCATCTGTTATTTTGCGTGTATTCCCGATGATCTTCGTTAATTCATCGTTGCTTCTACGAATGTTCAATGTGATGGATTCAACATTCGACATGATTTTTGTAAATTGATTGCGTTCCGCAGCGACAAATCCTTCGATTTCGTTGGCCACTCTGCCCAAACGTTTGATGGTGATTTTCACTTCTTTTAAACTTCCTTCGATTTCGGATGTCGCTGTTGTATCCCAAAATGAAGACAAAGAAATAACCATTCGATCGATGGAACTCATCATTTTTTGAAGTCGTTGAGAAATGGGATCAGCATACGCTTTCACTTGCGTAACCATATCAATGGAGACTTTACCCGGAATCACACTTTTGGGTTTGTAATAACCTTTCGAAATGTTTTCGGGTGTGTGAATAATTAAACATTTGTTAATGAAGTCTAAGGACCCAATTTCAACAAAAGAACCTTTGGGAAGCTTGATTTCATCCTCCTGAATATTAAAGGTCATTTTCACTTTTTTGTTGATGGATCCATTAGGCATGGATTGAATTCCCGTAACTTTTCCCACTGTCACCCCATTTAGCGTCACATTACTGGATACCATAAGTGACCCAGTATTAGGGAAATAGGCTGTATATTCTGTATCTCCACCTAGAAAACTATTTCCTTTCAGGAAGTTGATTCCGGTATATAAAACAGCGATAGAGGCCAGGGTAACGAGGGCGGCTTTTATTTCTTTCGTGAACTTCAAACTACTTTTTTTCTGCTAATTTAATAGCTTTTTCGATACTAATTCGCTCTCCGTTGAGGAAGGCAGCCACAAACGCGTGATTATATCCTTTTTCAATGAGTTCGTTTTTGTAATTTTTTGCTCCGGCCAAATCATTTTTATAGGTGCCGGTGCAATATTTAAACATATTGTTTTCCTGGTATTCAAACACCTCAAGTCCATTAAATCTGGATGAATTTAACGGGATTTTGCGATCCGAAGTCTCAATCTGAACACGAAAAACCAATCCGGAGGAATCTGCCACTTGCGTTACTTGTTCTTTAGGTTTGGGTTCGGGTGTTTTTTCCACCACTTCGACGTGTCCGACAGAAACGGTTTTGCCTTCCAGTTGATTTTTATAATTTTCAAATGCTCGAAACATCGCAGAAGCCATTTTTTCTTGTCCCTCTGTCGATCCAATGAATTTTTCTTCTGTTGGATTCGGAAGAAATCCGGTTTCAATTAAAACGCTTGGCATGGTTGTTTTGTACAAGACTAGAAATCCAGCTTGTTTGACGCCACGATCGTAGCGTCCAATTTTTTTAAATTCTTTCTGTAAATATTCGGCAAATTCGATGGAGTGGTTCAAATAGACAGCACCTTGAAGTTGTAATTGAATGATGGCATCTGGTGATAAATCAAAGTCTTTGTACTTGGCTCCTTTATCATCTTCCAGCGCAATAATGGAGTTTTCTCTTTCCATGACACGTTGCTGAGCTTCTGTGCGATGCAGTCCCAAAACATAGGTTTCTGTCCCGTAGGCGGAACTACTTC
Source organism: Flavobacteriales bacterium (assembly GCA_046070685.1). Lineage (GTDB taxonomy): Bacteria > Bacteroidota > Bacteroidia > Flavobacteriales_D > Crocinitomicaceae > UBA952. The sequence continues at coordinate 16,013 of JBJTMU010000096.1, forward strand.
CTGCATTTGCGTGAATACAAATGAACAAGTCCGCATTTGCCTTATTGGCGATGTTGGCTCGGTCAATTAATTCGACAAAAACATCTGTTGTACGCGTGTAAACGACGTTGATTTCCGGATATTTGGCTTTAATCTTCGCACCTAATTTCAAGGCCATTTCCAAACAAACGATTTTTTCATGCGCGTAACCACCATGACATCCGGGATCTTTCCCACCATGTCCAGCATCGATAACAACCGTTTTAATGCCATGTTTTACAGGGCTTTGGGCGAATATAGATGAGGATAAAAAGAAAAGTACAATCCAAGTAAATAAATGGAGTTTCTGTTCGTTCTTCACAAACAACTTGAATTTTGGTAGCTTTGTACGATTAAGGCGCATAAGACAAAATTAAGAGCCAACTTTGACGATTAGAACATTCATACAACAACTTTTCTTCGTTACATTGTTAATAATGTGCAATAGGTATGTGGTTACAGCCCAAGATACCTTATTGGTGAATGACTCCAGTATGCAAAATATCGTTAACTATTCGGCCGGTGAACGCATTTTCAATGACCTCGAAAAAAAGCAAATTCATCTCTTTGGAAATGCCAAAGTGGAGATGGAAGGCTTACTCATTACGGCTGGATACATTTTGCTCGATTTGAATGCCAATGAAATTTGGGCAAAATACCGATATGATAAAGACAGCAATAAAGTCGAATTTCCTGTTTTTACCGATGGTGGAGAATCAGTGACTTGTCATACGCTCAAATACAACACTAAAACCCAAAAAGGATTTCTAGAAGAATTGGCCATCAAACAAGATGAGTTTTATTTCCACATGGAAACAGCAAAACGTCATCCAAATGAGGAAATTCATTTGTTAAAAGGACGATTAACTACGTGTGATTTGGATGAGCCTCATTATCATTTTCAATTGAGTAAAGGAGTCATTGTTCCAAATGAACGAATAGTTACTGGTCCAATGAACTTATGGGTGAACGGTATTCCTACACCACTCGGACTTCCGTTTGCATTCATTCCAACCAAGGAGCAGAAAAAAAACGGTTTGTTGTTTCCTGATTTTGTCCCGATGTCGAATTATGGATTTGGTGTGCAAAATCTCGGTTATTTTTTTCCAATCAACGACCATTTGCAAACTGCTGTTTACGCCAATCTGTACAGTCGTGGTTCTTGGGGATTGAGAAATGACCTCGATTATTCGAAAAGATATGGATTTACGGGTAGAATTTCCATTGGATTTCAACAGTTTAATATGGGATTCCCAACAAATGATAAAAAGAATAAATTGAGTATTCAATGGACACACCGAAAAGCCGCGAAGTCGAATCCATTTTGGAGTTTTTCATCAAGTGTCAACTTTATTTCCGATAACACCGCGAAGAACAATTTAGATCCAATTAATCCAGATTATTTCAAAAACTCGTTCAATTCGGATATAAATTTGAATCGGGCCTTTCCTGGAAAACCATTAAGCATGGGAATGAAGGTTTCTATGAGACAGAATGCCAACGCGAAGAACATTGCCTTGCTTAGTCCAATCTTGACAGCCAACGTAACACGTATTTTTCCCTTCAAAAACACCTTCAAGTCTAGCGATAAAAATTGGAAGAAAACCATAGAACGAATTGGAGTTACCTATAACTTCGAAGGACAAAATCGTTCTAATTTTGCGGATTCCTTGTTGGCAAAAGGCGATATGTTCGGCATTTCGCAACAGTTCATGAATGGGCTTTCCCAATCCATGACCATTCAAACAACAACGGGATTATTTGGAAACGCGATTAAAATCAATCCAACCATTAATTACGGAAATAAAATCAATTTTCAGCAGGTTCAAAAATTCTATGATCCGATCTCCAATAAAGCCATGAACGATACGCTGCAAAAATTTGGGATGGCTCATGAATTGAATGTCAATGTAAACGTAACGACTGTTGTTTATTCGTACTATCAATTCGTTGGTAAAAACAAACCAAAACTTCGTCATTTAATCACCCCATCGGCAGGATTTCGATATGTGCCAAAATTGAATGATCTGATTCAAGCGAATGTCGGTGCGAATCAAAGTACAGTTAAATATTCACCGTTTGAGAATTCAGTGTACACAGTTGGAAATACCCAAGCCGCAGCCTTATTGAACTTCGGGATTAACAACACCATGGAATTGAAAGTCAAATCGGAAAAAGACACCTTAACAGGTTACCGAAAAATTCGGCTAATCGATCAACTTTCGATCAGTGGAAATTATGACTATTTAAAGGATTCAATGCGTTTATCGAATTTAGCGTTGAATCTCAGAATCAGTCCAGCAGATTGGATTAATTTCGTCTCCGGAGCGTCATTTAGTCCATATTCTTGGGATCCGCTAACAGGTAAAACGCTGGGATCGTATGCATTGGTCAACCAACAAGGAATCGGACGTTTTTTATCCACGAATTTAACCACCACCCTCACCATTGCTCCAAAAAAATCACGCGAGAAAGTAGCCAACTCAACGACAGTTCGCAACGAACAAAACTGGAATGCCGATTTCAATTATTATGCTTTGCATCCGGAACGAGCGATTTTCTTTGATATTCCATGGAAAATGAATATTTCGCATGTCTATTCCATCAATACAAATCAGTCCATCACCACAATAAACCCAACAAAAAATAACTTCACTCAAACGCTCGTATTAAGCGGTGACTTAAGTTTGACAAAACGATGGAATTTGTCTGGGAATTTGAACTTTAACTTGCAAGATTTTCGTTTAACGAATGCTTATTTTTCCCTGAATCGCAATTTGCATTGTTGGGCCTTGTCTTTTTATTATGTGCCAATTGGAGGGAATAAAAGTTTCTTATTTAGCATTCGAAACACATCTTCCATCTTTAAAGACGCGAAGATTGAAATCAGAAAGCCTCCGGCTCTGCTCTAAATTTACTTGATTCCTTGACCAGTCATCTTCCCGACAACATACGTAAACTTGGCACCAAGGAAAACAATTTGTGCGGAATAATGGACCCATGCTAAGGTCACAAAGAGTGAATTCGCAATACCAATTTTTCCTAGAACGAAGTAATGGTGTAGGTAATAGTTGATTACAAATTGACTAAAAACCAAGAGAATGGAGGTGAAAATCGCTCCTTTAAATGCGACATTCCATTGCACTTTTGCGTCCGGAATAAATTTAAAAACCAAAGTGAAAATCATCAGGTTACTACCAATTGTTAGGATATCTTGTAGCAGGCTTAACGAAAAATCGATCATTCCTCCTTGGCCATTCCAATGTTGAAGGGCCGAAAAAATGAACACTTGTGCAAAATAAAAAAGAATGATGATCAAGGCAAAGATGGCCAATAGTCCCATTGAAATGAAACGAAAACCAATAATGTCCATGAATAAATTTTCCTCGTGACGATTCTTTTTGGTGACGTTAAAGAACTCATTCAAACTTCTTTTCAATGAAACAAAGAATGCCGAGCAACTGTAAAGTAAAACGCCTACACTCACCATTTCCAGTAAAAAGCTAGGCTTATGTAAAGACATGCCGTTGACGACTTCCATAATGGAAGAACTGTCTTCCATTCCCATTTGATGTTGGAGTAACTCCGAAACCATTTCTTTCATGTTTTTTGGTCCAACAATGCGTCCAAAAATAGAAGTGGTAAGATAAATGATGGGAATAAATGCAAATAAGGTGTAATAGGCAAGAGCCGCTCCATGGTAGAACGCACCGTCTTTCACGTAGGTAGTGATGGCTTCTTTAAAAGCTGTGAAACCCCAATACCATCTTAGTTTACTTCGTTTTTTTAACGATTTCGATTCCTCTGGTGTCATTTAAACGTTCAAATTGATAAAGTATGATGATGTCTCCTTTTTCGCTCTTGAAATAATTGTGGTAAAGTCCACCAACAAAAATACTGCGAATAAATTCAACTGGAATGGCATTTTTTTCTTGTGAAATACGGTATTCATCTGGACGAAACATGATTGTTTCAGCTGCTAGATGAAGCACATTTACGGGGCCAAATAAGCGTGCTTGTTGCACGTTGGAATAGTGGTAGTATAAAAACTCTGGTTTGAATTTCTTACTTAAATGTCCATTTTTTAGGATACAAATGCTATCACAAAGTCCAAGCACATCTTGTCCTTCATGTGACACAAGGATAATCGTGGTGTTTTCTTCCTCTCTTAGACGAAGTAAATGCTGGGTAAGTCGTGCACGCAAATTCGCATCAAGATGTCCAAATGGCTCATCTAAAAGTAAAATTTCTGGTTGATCAGCAATAGCTCTAGCAATAGCTAATCGTTGTTGTTCGCCACCTGAAATGAGATGCGCTTTACTCGTTGCGATGGATTTAAGTTCAAAAAGGCGGAGCAGTTGTTGGACACGTTGATCTCTTTTGTGATTGGGTAAATGCAACACCACTTCTCGAAGATTTTCTTCAACTGTGTGATAAATATCCAATTGAAAATCTTGGTTGACCATCGCCACACGTTTAAAACCTGGAATCAGTAACTGATGAACGCGGGGCATTCGTTGTTGATCAATAAAGATGTCTCCTTCATCTGGATCTATGAGTCCTGAAATGATTTTTAACAAAGAGGATTTTCCAGCACCACTTTTTCCAACAAGTCCTAAAATCTCTCCTTGTTTAACGGATAAATTTGCCCGTTTGATAATGGGTTTTTGGT
>JBJTMU010000097.1:0-14474 GCA_046070685.1 Flavobacteriales bacterium
TTATACCAGTAACCAGTACACCGTTTACACGGGATTAAATTATCGTTTCAACTTAAAGTTCATGCAATTGAATTTTCGATCATCCATTCAATCGAAAACCAATCATTTCAGTCATGATTTCCAATACAACAATCCATACAGCGAGTGGAGAAATCGATTGCGACTGAGCATTCCTTTTCGTCAAGATTGGGTATTCTCTTTATCTACAGAACCTTACTTGAATTTGCAACGAAACAAATCCGCTTACTTCTCTAGGGTTCGCAATATTGCTATGTTGAGCTACAACGTGAATAATTATCATTCCATCACCATGTTTTACTTGGTTGAACCTACACTGAATGCTTACTATTCCAATAAAAATAATTTTGTTTTAGGATTCACCTATCAAATCAGCATTCCCAAAAAAGCGAAAGAATGGAAACACTTTTTTGATGTAAAAGAGGAGAAATCAAATAAAAAAGAAACGAAAGAATTATACAATTACCTATGAAAAAATTCATCAAAAACATCTTGTCTTTCTCCTTGATCAACAAACCATTCACTTTTTTCTGGGTTGGTATTTTGGTGATTTCGGGTGTGCTTGCCTTCAAAAAAATGCCAATAGAAGCTTTTCCAGATGTGACGAACACACAAATCATTGTTGTGACGGAATGGAATGGAAGAAGCGCGGAAGAAATAGAACGATTTGTAACCACTCCGATTGAAATCGCCATGAATTCAGTCCAAAAGAAAACCAGTGTGCGCAGTATTTCCATGTTTGGCTTATCGGTGATCAAAATCATTTTTGAAGACAAAGTGGAGGACTTTTTTGCCCGACAACAGGTCAATAATTTATTGCGCAGTGTCTCACTTCCAGAAGGAGTAGATCCAGACATTCAACCTCCTTACGGACCGACCGGTGAAGTTTTTCGTTACACGTTAAAAAGTGATACACGCGATTCGAAAGAACTATTGACCATCCAAAATTGGGTTATTGATCGACAATTGCGATCTGTTCCCGGTGTAGCGGACTTGGTTGCCTTTGGTGGACAAGAAAAAATCTATGAAATCAGTGTGGACCCAAATCGATTGAATAAATACGATGTGACACCACTGGAAGTATATCAAGCGGTAGCGAAAAGCAATTTAAACGTCGGTGGTGATGTCATTGAAAAAAACAAGCAAGCGTATGTTGTTCGTGGCGTCGGCTTATTGAATTCATCCCAGGACATCGAAACTATATTGGTAAAAAAAGAAAGTGGCAATCCAATTCTTGTTCGAGATTTAGCGCAAGTAAATGAAGGAGCCGCTCCAAGAGTAGGTCAAGTTGGACTCAACAATCAAGATGACATTGTAGAAGGAATTGTGGTCATGCGGAAAGGTGAAAATCCAAAAGAAGTATTGGGAAGGATTAAAGAAAAAATCAACGAATTGAATACCGAAATTCTCCCTTCTGATGTTAAAATGGAAACTTTTTACGACAGAGATAAATTAATGGATTTCACTACGACCACTGTGATGCATAATATGTTGGAAGGAATCATTTTTGTTACGGTGATTGTCTTTTTATTTATGGCGGATTGGCGGACGACACTCATTGTCTCGATTATTATCCCACTTTCCTTATTGTTTGCCTTTCTCTGCCTCTATTTGATGGGAATGAGTGCGAATTTATTGTCCTTAGGTGCGGTAGATTTTGGAATCATTATCGATGGTGCGGTAGTGATGGTCGAGGGAATTTTTGTCACCTTAAATCACCTGGCGGAGAAAAATGGCATGCAAAAATACAATCGCATGGCCATTGGACGCATTATAAAATCAACGGGAACGGAATTAGGAATTGCGATTTTCTTTAGTAAACTCATCATCATCACTGCCCTACTCCCCATTTTTGCATTTCAGAAGGTGGAAGGTAAAATGTTTTCTCCCCTCGCTTTCACACTTGGTTTCGCCCTACTTGGTGCTTTGATTTTCACTTTGACATTAGTGCCCGTTTTGAGTCATATTCTTCTGAATAAAAATGTAAGAGAAAAGAAAAATCCATTTGTCGAATTTTGGAATCGCATTGTGGAAAAAGCCTTTCAATGGACATTTAGAAACAAACGGAAAACGCTTTTAGCGACGATGGGAATCGTGATTGCCACCATTTTCTCTAGTACTTTTTTAGGCACTGAATTTCTTCCACAGTTGAATGAAGGATCTTTGTGGGTTGAGGCCAAATTCCCAATGAGCCAAGGATTGAAAGAAACCGTAGCAAAAACAGCTATTCTGCGAAAAGAATTACGAAAATTCCCAGAGGTTAATGGGGTGTTAAGTCAAGCCGGACGAAGCAACGATGGAACGGACCCTAGTGGATTTTACTACGTTCAAATGCAGGTAAACTTAAAGCCTAAAGAAGAATGGACACGAAAAATCAGTATGGATGATTTAGTCCGACAAATGGACGATTCCTTAAAACAATACCAAGGAATCGGCTACAACTACTCCCAGCCCATCATCGACAATGTAGCAGAAAGCGTAGCAGGAATCAATGCATCGAATGCGGTTAAAATCTATGGAAACGACCTAAATGAATTGAATGTACTAGCAAACAAAGTGTTGAAACAAATTGAACATATTGATGGTGTAAAAGATGTGGGCATTCTACGAAATGTTGGTCAACCCGAGATGAGTATTGTGCTGAACAGGGAAAAAATGGCCACGTTTGGTGTCAATATTGCCGATGCACAAGCAGTCATTGAAATGGCCATTGGTGGAAAAACAGCCACACAGAAATACGAGGAAGAGAAAAAATTTGATGTGCGTATTCGTTTCAACGAACATTTTCGTAAAAATGAGAAGGACATTGAAAACATCATGGTTCCAACCCTTGATAATGTTCAAATTCCATTGAAAGAAATTGCTGAAATCAAAACAATAACCGGACCCGCATTCATTTATCGAGATAACACCAAACGATTTATCGGCGTGAAATTTTCCGTTCGTGACCGCGACCTTGGAAGTACGATCAAAGAAGCGCAGGCAACTATAGAGAAAAATGTGCACTTACCGAAAGGATATACCATTGGGTGGACCGGTGAATTCGAAAATCAAATACGTGCCTCTCAAACCTTGGCAAATGTTATTCCAATTAGTTTGATTGGTATTTTAGTTTTACTATTTGTTTTATTCAGCAACTTAAAAGATGCCTTAGTTGTTTTAATAAACGTTCCCTTCGCAGTGGTTGGTGGCATTTTAGCCCTTCACTTAACAGGAATAAATTTCGGGATTTCCGGTGGAGTTGGTTTCATTGCTTTGTTAGGAATTTGCATCCAAAACGGGGTCATTCTCGTTAGTGAATTTCATGCGAATGTGAAGAAAAAGATAGGACTCAATGCCGCGATTTTAGAAGCAGTTAAAGTTCGAACTCGTCCGATTGTCATGACCGCATTAATGGCTTCCATTGGATTATTGCCCGCAGCATTGAGCACAGGAATTGGCTCAGAAAGTCAAAAGCCCTTAGCAGTGGTCATCATCGGTGGACTGATCTCTGCAACTATTTTAACACTTTTGGTTTTCCCAATCATTTTTTGGATCTTTAACAAACCAAAAAAAGAGAAATTAGATTAGTTTTAAAAAGATGCTTAACATCTCCCAACCAACTTTCTAAAATCCCGTCTTAAACACAATGCAAGGAGAAGTTCACATTTTCGAAGCGCTCATCGATCGTTGTATTCAACGTGATGAAAAAGCACGAAAAGAACTGTACGATTTATTTTCTGCCCAAATGTTTTCTGTTTGTTTGCGCTATGCAAAAAATAGAAGTCAAGCAGAGGATATTTTCCAAGACGCGTTTATCAAAGTTTTTGAGAATCTACCGAAGTTGACGAATAAAAATCAATTTCCAGGATGGATCAAACGCGTTTTTGTAAATACTGCCATCGATAATATTCGCGCCAACAACAAATATGAATCGAATGAACATTTACATGTGATTGAACATTTTTCGAATGTTGATCCATCTGTTCTAGACGAAATGGCACATGATGACTTGCTTGAATTAATTCAAACCTTGCCTCCTCGTGCTAAAATCGTTTTCAATTTATTTGTCATGGAAGGATATTCGCACCAAGAAATTTCAGATGAACTTGGAATTTCTGTTGGAACGTCAAAGTCGCATTTGTTTGATGCGAAAAACATATTAAAAACAAAATTGTTAAGCCAAGAAGCGAAATTATTTAGTATTGTAAGCTAAGATATGAGAAGAGAACTTGATCCATTTGAGTCCAAACTAAAGGAAAAACTACAGGGAAAAGCAGCTTTCCCGGAGGATATTCTTTGGAAAAGACTGAACGATGAGCTCATTCGTTCGGATCGACATGCAATATCGAAAAAACGTTACTGGTTTTTGGGAAGTGCCATTCTTATTCTGCTTTCTCTTGGCGCAGGATATCTGATTGGTAGTCAACAGTCCCAAACGAAACAACTCGCTGCGAATGTGATGAAGGGCAAAGAAGATAATTCTTCCACCACAAAGAAGCAGTCAATTCAAGCAAATGTTTTCGCTACGAAAAAAGAATCAATACCCGCTATTTCCGTTCTTTCAAGCTCCGAAACAAAGAATTCAATCCATTTGGATAAAGGCAAAATCAGTTCAGGAAATCGATCAATTTTGAATTCTACTGATCAGTCAATTGGTGAATTGAACATGAAGAGAGAACAAACGATTGAAAGTACATCAAAACTTTTTTCAGCATCAAACTTAAATGCAAGTCATGATTCAGAAGCATCTGAACTTAAGGCTTCACAAGTACGAGCTGCAATCAATGGTCAATCATACGAAGAAGCTTCGAAAACTATCCTTTTGGATCAACTTTCTATTCGACCAATGTCAAAATTGACAAGCAACACGAAAACATTAGCTGCTGGTTCACCCTATCACAAACATTTACCATTCTTACTATCTGCTTCGGTTGGATTTGAGCCAACTGCTTTTAATCGTGTTCAAACTGATCGCGTTTATGGTGCCGGTTCTCAATTTTCATCTACCGAAAAAGGACTCATTTCCAACAATTACAAATTTGGATTCCAAGCTCAAATAGGAAGACATTTGGAGTTAGGAATAGGCTGTGGAAGTATGAGTTATGTGACCAATCAAACATTACAAAATCAAACAGTTGGAGTAGATCCATTTGAACACCACATTCATTTTGAATCTTCCATTCATCCTTTTGATATCCATGAAGACCATCTGCAAGACGACCCAGGAGATCCAGAAGAGCACGAATTGAATTTTGAAGATTCCACCGAATTTCATTTGAACTACCAACTTTCCCAAACTATTCATAGCGTGCAAGTACCAATTACCGCTGCCTATATCTTCAATTGGAAGAATTGGAAATTCTCGCTAAAATCAGGAATGATTTACAATCACATCACACAAGCGAATCAAATCATCAACATCAGTGGATTTAATCCAATACGTAACGACATACAATCACAATTGAATACCAATTCTTATTATCACTTGATTCAATTTGGCGCTGAATTACCTGTTGGTAATCATTTCTCCATCATGTTGGCTCCGAAATACACCTATGCCTTGAAATCGATTTCTAAATCTTCAATGCTTCGTCCTAATACCCTTGGACTCGAATGCTCCTTGAAATATTATTTTTAGATGCTTGAATTTTTGGTTCTTTGGGGTCATGCCAAAAGAACAAAGAGAATAAATCTATTACGAAAGCACAAATCGAACGCTGGTTTTTTTCTTCACTCTCCTTCTGCTTCTCGCTCTTATGTTGACAACAGATTTTTATAAACGGCTCTACCTTTTGGTTCTTTGGGGTCAAGCCAAAAGAACGAAAAATTTAATCCGATAGAAAAGAAGATTAATTTTCCATCGTTAGAAATTCTCCTATCTTGCGTTTTTTTGTCAAACTGATGAACCAATTCAAAGAATGGTTGTACAGTAAGACCTAAACCTTTACGCATGCAATTTCCATTCAAAAAAAATCAACGAATTTTCATTCTGGCTTTCATCTTAGCACTTGCCATTGGCACATGGTTCACAGTTCAATTTTCCTTTCATAAAAACCAGCGCAAAGTTGATCCATACGCTGGATTAAGAAATCGTAAAACAGCTACATTGATTAGTGAAAAAACCTTACTTGCTAATAAATCCGTGCCCGTATTGAAGATTTCGAATGAAAAAGAAAAGACGGTTCAAATTTCCAAATTAGCCATCTCAACGACCATCGAAAATGGTGTCGCACGAACACGATACGACATGCATTTTTATAACAATCAAGCGCGTGATTTAGAAGCAGAACTTCAATTTCCATTGGCTGATGGACAAACAATTTCCTATTTCGCGATGGATGTCAACGGTGAAATGAGACCAGGTGTCGCCGTTGAAAAAGTAAAAGCCCGAATGGCTTACGAAGCAACGGTTAGACAAGGAATCGATCCCGGATTGATTGAAAAAACAGTTGGAAACAACTTTAAACTACGTGTTTTTCCTGTACCAAGTAAAGGAACCAAACACATTGTCATTGAATATGTTCATGAACTTACCATGGATGTAAAAAAAGCCTATTACTACTTGCCGCTTCATTTTAAAGATCGAATTCCAACATTTCAATACCAACTTTCCATTATTGGACAAGCATCCGAACCTTCGATCTTAAGATCTTGCTCCGAAGATTTTCAATTAACAGAGCACAAGCAGATCTATCGTTCAAACTTGAAACGAACGAATTTTTTAGCGAATCAACCAATACTCATTCAGCTAAAGAACGAGAAGATCAATCGCAATGCGGCATTTGAAACGAAATCAAATGGTCTGTTCTTTCACACGAATTTGCACATCCCTCAAAAGTACAAACGCAAAAAAATGCCAAATAAAATCACCGTTTTTTGGGATGTTTCTAGTTCGCGTTTGTTAAGTCGTTTGGATAAAGAAAAAAAACTTCTTAGAAGATATCTTTCCAATATGAAAAATGGAGAAATCGAACTAATCCCTTTTGGATATAAAATTTTTCCTTCTCAATATTTTCAAATTAAACAGGGAAACCTTCAGCAATTAGAAAAAGCCATTAAGAACTTTCAATACGACGGTGGAACCATTCTACAGCAATTAAATTGGGCAAAAACCACAGGTGAAGAAATACTATTATTTACAGATGGACTTCAAAATCTTGGGGACAAGAAAGTGAACATCCCAACCAAAGAACTGTACATCATTCAAAGTTCCGTTAAATCGAACAATGCCTGTTTGAAATATTTAGCTAGAAAATCGCATGGTGACTTTATTGATTTGATGCAATTGTCTGAAAAAGAAAGTTTAGAACGATTGAATTCAAAATCGCTCCATTTCATGGGATTTGAAGAAGATGCTTCACTACAATCATACTATCCAAGCTCAGGACAGGGTCAAAACGGCGTGTTATCCATTGCTGGAAAACTGAACCAAGAACGGCCTTTCTTGGTCGCGAAATTTGGTATTGGAAAAGAGGTCCTATTGAAAAAAAGGATTTCTTTAACGGAATCACCAAAGGGCACTCATGCGAATTTTGAATTGATGTGGGCGATTCATCAATTGAATGAACTTCAAGAAAATTCAAAAGAAAATGAAGCTCAAATTTTAAAAACTGGACTTGATTACCGCTTAGTTTCCGATTTCACTTCCATGCTGATATTAGACCGAGTTGAAGATTATGTACAACACCGAATTGTTCCACCGAAAAGTTTGCGAAAAGCCTATTATAAACAGTTAAAAGAAGAATTAAAAAATGAAGTCAAAACGAAAAACCAACACTTAAACGATATCAAAAAAGAATGGCGTGCAGAAAAGCAGTGGTGGAGAAATTACCGCAAGGAGCCAAAAACAAAAAAAGGAAGAGAACAAACAGGTCAACAAATAATTCTTGGTGACGCAGTCGCGGACATGGAAGTCAGCGCAAATGCCTCCATGCGAGAAGCTCCCCTTCCTCCCCCACCCTCCAGTTCAAGCGAACAAACAACAGCTTTTATCCCGCCAGTAGTTGAAAATGATGAGATTACATTGAGCCCCCAAGAGCTCACTGCACATGGATTTGATGTGAATGCGAGTGCAGCAGGTGCTGTTAGTTATTCTTGGACCAACCAAGTAAGCTCCTCATTTGCAAGTACCATTTCTTCAACAGGCACTTATACCTTGAGTGTCACAAGTACCAATGGGACAAGCATTTCCACTCCAAATACAGAACCTGTTCGTGGTACCATGCGCATACATGCCTGGAATCCAAACGAGCCGTACATGAAACGAATCGTAGCAGCAAAGTTGAAAAATGCCTACTCGGTCTATTTGAAAGAACGTCAAAAATACGCGAGTCAACCGTCGTTTTATTTGGATGTTAGTGATTATTTAATCCGCAAAAAACAGTATCAAGATGGAATTCGAGTACTTTCAAACATTGCCGAATTAGACTTGGATAATCACAGTTTGCTGCGCATTGTTGCCCAACGTCTCTTGCAATTAGGAGAGAAAAAACTTGCTATTTCCTTGTTCCATTATTTAATTGAATTGAGACCAGAGGAACCTCAATCGTACCGTGATCTTGGACTTGCCTTTGAAAAAACAGGTCAATACAATGAAGCGCTTCGTTACCTGTACAAAGTGGTCACAGAACCATACGATGGACGTTTCGATGGCATCCAGGTGATTGCCTTGAATGAAATCAATAATATCATAGCGAATCATCCACGTAACTTGACACATGATTACATCGACAAGGTGTTTATTCAAAAAATGCCCGTAGATATTCGCATTGTGTTGAATTGGGATTCAGACGATACCGATGTTGACTTGTGGGTTACCGAACCAGATGGTGAGAAATGCATGTATTCTTATCCATTAACAGCAAACGGCGGACGTATTTCAAATGATTTCACGCAAGGCTATGGTCCGGAAGAATACATGATACGGAATGCGAAAAAAGGAAGCTATCTCATTCAAGCTCATTACTACGGGGACCATCGTCCGACCGTCAATGGCAAAGCCACATTGAGTGTGCAATTGTATAAGCAATATGGAACAACCATGCAATATAAACGAGAAATCACACGACGCTTGAACGTTACAGATGACGTGGTGGACCTTGGTGAATTTGAGTTTTAAGAAAGTAATATAGTCATCCGTGAGGGAAAAGTACATTTAACAAAATAATTATTGTACTTTTAACCAAAACCAACAACATGCGCCAATCACTCTTTCTTGCTTCCTTCTGTTTTTCCCTTATTTCCTTCGCTCAGAATGGACCCATCAGTTTTGAACCAGGGGAATTTGGATTAACTTGGACATGGACCGTCTTTGAAAACGTTGGGAATCCTCCTTTAGAGATTGTTGGAAATCCAGATCAAACCGGAATAAACACTTCTTCTCGCGCCGCAAAATTTACGGCTCTCCAAGGTGGAATGCCGTATGCTGGTGTAGAATGTGCACATGCGATTGACTTAGGTACTTTTACTTTAAATCCTTCCAATTGTGTGGTCAAAATCATGGTTTACAAACCAATCATTAGTAATGTGGGGATCAAATTTGCGACAGGTGCAGGTGCATCAACAGGAGAATTATTAGTGGCAAATACCTTGATCAATCAATGGGAAGAATTAACTTTTGACTTTACCCCTATTTTAGGCTTACCATCATCAAGTGGAATCGATCAGGTCATTATTTTTCCGGATTTTCAAAATCGATCCTCTACTAATGTTTGTTATTTCGACAATATCACCTTCGGTTTACAGGGTCCTCCCCTTGCAACTCCTCTTACTCCTGCGTCAGATCCAAACTTCCTAGCGAACGACGTGATTTCCATGTTCAGTAATGTGTATGCCGATGTCCCCGTGAATACATGGCAAACCGCTTGGTCACAAGGAACTTTAAATGACATTCAAATTCAAGGAAACCATACAAAAAAATACAGTGCTTTAAATTTTGTTGGAGTGGAAACAACAGGACCGAACATCCTCAATGTTTCAGCAATGACGCATTTATATATGAATGTTTGGACACCAAACATGACTGAATTCCGTGTGAAATTAGTCGATTTCGGAAATGATTTATCTTATGCTGGTGGTGATGATTCGGAACATGAAATTGCCGTCACTCCTAACCTTGAAAATTGGTTAACCTTGGACATCCCGCTTGATGATTTTGTCAATCTAGCTTCGAAGAATCACATTGCTCAATTGATATTTTCAGGAAATCCTTCAGGTAATGGTGTTGTGTATGTAGATAATGTACTGTTTCATCAAGCGGTCACATCCGTTGAAGTGTTGAAGGAAAATAATTTTCTTTTCTACCCAAATCCAACAAAAGATGAGCTCTTTTTCACCGATTCCAATGAAATTCAGTTCATTCAAATTTTTTCAATGAGTGGAAAATGTGAAATAAATGAGCTGAATAATCATAAAGAAAAGTTGGATATATCGTCCTTAGAAAACGGAATGTACCTGATTCAGTTTTTGACAACAGATGGAACAGCTCATCAACAAAAAATCGTCAAAGAGTAAACAGCTCCTAGAAATGTGACTCAAGTCACTTTAGAACATGATTCTATCGCATGGATGAATTGATTGAGTGAAATAAACCTTACATTTATCCAGGTATTATTCATTGATCACTGTTTATGCGTATTCATCCATTCAACTCGCTCGTTCTCCTTACCTTCTCTCTTGGATTTTTCCTGTTCTCTTGCCGAAAAACCCCCGAGATTCGTCCTGAAATAAAGAACATTGAAGAATTAGTATTTGCTTCCGGGTCCATCGAATGGGACGATGCTTACAATATCACCGCACAAACAGATGGCATTTTGACAAATGTTCAATTTGAAATCGGATCCACATTCAAGGCTGGTGCTGTGATTGCGCAGATCGACAACCCAACAAATCGCACGAATCAAAACGCTGCATCTCAACAATTGAGCATTGCGAACGAGAATGCTAGTATTTCGGCACCATTGGTTCAGCAATTAGAACAATCCATTCGTTTCGCGGAAGAAAAATATAAACAAGATCAACTTCAAGCTGTTCGATTCCAAAAACTATATGAGGCTCAAGGTGCATCCAAAGTAGATTATGAGAATGCGAAATTAGCCCAAGAATCATCCTACAGCAACTTGCAAGCACTGAAAAAGCAATTACAACAAGCCAAACTTCAAGCACAACAAAATTTGATCACTGCTGAAATGCAATTTAATAACGCACGGATACAAGAAACATATAACCAAGTTATTGCCGTTGAAGAAGGAGTGGTGATTAAAAAACTAAAAGCAGAAGGTGACTATGTTCGAAAAGGCGAAGTGATCGCTGTTTTAGCTAATCAATCGGATATCAAAGCCGTCCTTAACGTGGATGAGAAAAGTATCGCTAAGGTCAAGTTGGGTCAAGCAGTTTACATTCGATTGAACACCAACAGTCAGCAAGTAATCACTGCAAAAATCACCGAGATACTTTCTGCGTTTAATGAACAAACCCAATCTTTTGTTTGCAAAGCTCAATTTAATAAGCCCTTGAAAAAAGTTCTTTTTGGAACACAACTTGAAGCCAACATTTTAGTCGCTCAAAAGAAACACGTGATAGTGATACCTCGCTCCTATTTTGGTTATGGAAATTTGGTGCAATTAAAAGAAGAAGACAAACCGCATAAAATCCAAGCAGGAATCATCTCCTCTGAATATGTGGAAGTGAAAGCTGGATTAACACGCGAAGACATCCTCGTTCCCCTTAAACCATAAAGATGAACATCAATTCAGGGATCGCAAAAACCTATATTTTATCTAATCGAAAATTAACCGCGGTTGGAATTCTCGGTGTATTGCTCGGGATGTCCGTTTACATTTTCATGAATAGTTTATTGGTAGGATTTGATAAAAGCTCCAATAAGTCCATCTTTCGGGTGAATTCGCACATTACCGTGTACAAAGATGATGAAATCAGCAAGGAACTTCCGAAGGAAAAAGATAAGTTCTTTTTGATTGTCAATCCAACGGTTGTACCCAATCAAAATACGATTGAGAATCCGCAGTTGGTCATGAAAACCATTTCTCAACATGCCG
The DNA here is from genome assembly GCA_046070685.1 of Flavobacteriales bacterium. GTDB lineage: Bacteria > Bacteroidota > Bacteroidia > Flavobacteriales_D > Crocinitomicaceae > UBA952. The sequence goes on from JBJTMU010000097.1 coordinate 12,057, forward strand.
ATGTCGTTGAGGTGAGTCCCCAAGTGATGAGCAGCGTGTTCTACAATAATGGACGAACTCAAATCCCAGGAAATGCTTTCGGGGTTGTTCCTGCCGAAGCCAACCGCATGTATCACATCGAATCCTTTATGGTTGAAGGAGATTTTAACCGTTTGGCCTCCAATCCAAATGGCATCATTATTGGCAGTGGCATTGCTGAAAAAATGAATGTCTTTTTGAACGACAACATCAATATTACCTCATCGAAAGGGGTGAATCGTACATTTAAAGTCATGGGGATTTTTAAAACTAATAATTCTGCTGTTGACAAATCGAAATCCTACGTCAACATTGCTGCATCGCAACAAATGCTGAAAGAAGGAACCGCGTACATCACGGAAATTCATGTCAACGTAAAAGACCAAGAAAAAGCCGAAGATATTGCCGCCCAATTGTCTAAAATCACAGGATACAAGGCCGAAGGATGGAAAAGTGCGAATGAAACATTTATGGCCGCCAACAAAATGCGAAAAATCATTATCACATTTGTTTCCTTGACCATACTTCTCATCGCGGGATTTGGCATTTACAACATTCTAAATATGACCGTTTCTCAGAAAATCAATGATATCGCCATTTTAAAAGCGATGGGATTCAAGGGAAAAGATGTCATTCGAATTTTTGTCACCCAAGCAGTTAGTATTGGTGCCATTGGTGTCGTTGGCGGTGTGCTCATGTCAACCCTCATGATTACGCTCCTTAAAAAAGTTTATCTCGGAGGTGACATCGGATACTTCCCTATTGATTACGAGCCAACGAAATATGCACAAGGAATTTTTATCGGTTTGTTTATCACCTTCTTTGCGGGTTATATTCCGGCAAAAAAAGCCTCCAAAGTAGATCCTGTTGAAATTTTCAGAAAATGAGCATTGTCCTTCAAACCAAACACGTCGATAAATTCTTTTACGATCCCACTGAATTTCAAGTGTTGAAGAATATTTCTTTTGAGGTTCAGAAAGGTGAATTTTTATCCATGATTGGAAAATCAGGAAGTGGAAAATCAACGCTTTTGTATATTCTTTCCACAATGGACACCAACTATAGTGGTGACTTATGGATTGACGGAGCGAAAATGACCGGATTAAGCATAGATGCATTGGCAGAAGTTCGAAATCAAAAAATTGGTTTCGTTTTTCAATTTCATTACTTGCTACCTGAATTTTCTTGTTTGAAAAATGTGATGATTCCAGCCCTGAAACTCAATCAACTGGAGGAAAAAGAAATAGAGGATCGTGCCTACGAAAAATTAAAGATGTTGGGATTGGCGGATCAAGCAATGAAACCCGCAAATAAACTTTCAGGTGGACAACAACAACGTGTCGCAATCGCACGTGCCTTGATCAACGACCCACTCATCATTATGGGTGACGAGCCAACTGGAAACCTGGACAGTAAAAATACCAGCCTTGTCTTTGACATTCTTCAAGATTTAACACGGACTTTTGGTCAAACCATTATTGCTGTCACCCACGATGACGATTTTGCCCGAAAAAGTGACCGCATCATCGAAATGCGGGACGGTGAAATCATTCATTAAAAATTGCGTATTTTTCGTCCATGAAAAAATGGAGCTCCTTTTTATTTTGTCTTATTCTATCGTTTGTATTTCATGCGCAGAAAGGAAAATCACACAAGGACACGGTCGATTTAACGTTTAGTGGAACGAAAATAAATCCTTATCATCAAGAATATGATTCCACCGGAAAATGGCAAGTGAATGGATATATGGACACCTACTACGCTGCATATAGTGACACAAGTAATGCCAATGGATTTCAAAAATTCCCCACCATCAGTCCGAGAAATCGTCAGATTGGATTGAACATGATTCAACTTTCTGCAAAATATACTTCATCCATTTTTAGGTCAACAATCACCCTATTTGGAGGCGATTGTCCCAATGCCGCTTGGTCCACGGATTATCGATTCATACAAGAAGCCAACTTAGGATTTAATGTCCACCGTAAATGGTGGTTAGATATGGGATTCTTTCGAACACACATCGGTTTGGAGTCCATTCAACCAAGAGAAAATATGACCATGAGTTTGTCGAGTACCACCTATTTTGAACCCTATTTTTTAAGTGGTGCAAAATTGACTTGGCAACATTCGGAGCGACTCACCTTACAATTGAATGCATTCAATTCCTTCAATCAATTCGTGGAAACAAACAAGAATAAAGCACTCGGATTCTCTTTGAATTTTACGCCCAGAAAAAATTTAAATATTAGTTATTCTAATTTGATCTGTGATGAATCGCCCATCGGATCACCAATGAAACGTACGAGATTTTATCAGAATTTTTGCCTCATTCACAAAACCACCAAATGGATCATTGGATTTGAAGCAAACTATGGCTTGCAATCCAATTCATGTTTA
>JBJTMU010000098.1:0-10985 GCA_046070685.1 Flavobacteriales bacterium
CGCGACCACCACCTGTTTCTTTTTCTCCACCGAATGCACCACCGATTTCAGCACCAGATGTTCCGATATTAACGTTAGCAATTCCGCAGTCTGAACCAGCTGCAGATAAAAATGCTTCTGATTCTTTCAATTCATTGGTCATGATCGCAGATGAAAGTCCTTGTGGGACACCATTTTGCATCGCAATTGCTTGGTGAACATCACCACTGTATTTCATGACATATAAAATTGGGGCAAATGTTTCGTGTTGAACAATCGCAAAATGATTTTCAGCCTCGATAATGCACGGTTTTACATAGCATCCAGATTCGTACCCAGGTCCGCTTAAGACACCGCCTTCTACCAATACTTTTCCACCTTCTTTTTGAGCAGCTTCAATTGCATGTAGGTAATTATTTACCGCATCTTGATCAATTAATGGTCCGACATGGTTGTTTTGATCCAAAGGATTTCCAATACTTAATTGCTTGTATGCGGAACTCAATGCTTCGGTTACTTTCCCATAAATAGATTCGTGAATGATTAAGCGACGTGTGGATGTACAACGTTGTCCAGCTGTTCCAACTGCACCGAACACTGCACCAGGCACAACCATTTTTAAATCAGCAGTAGGTGTAATAATGATGGCATTGTTTCCGCCTAATTCTAATAAAGAACGACCCAAACGTTCACCAACCGCTGCACCGACAGATTTACCCATTCGTGTAGAACCTGTTGCTGAAACCAATGGAACGCGTCCATCAGAAGCCATTAATTTTCCAATTTCAGCATCACCGATGATTACGTTGGAAACTCCTTCAGGCACTCCATTTGCTTCGAAAACTTCTTGTGTAATTCGTTGACATGCGATGGCTGTTAATGGTGTTTTTTCGGATGGTTTCCAAATACACACATCACCACATACCCACGCAAGTGCCGTATTCCAGTTCCAAACCGCTACAGGGAAGTTGAACGCGGAAATGATTCCAACGATTCCAAGTGGGTGATATTGTTCATACATGCGGTGTCCTGGACGCTCCGAATGCATGGTTAATCCGTATAATTGACGCGAAAGTCCAACAGCAAAATCACAGATGTCGATCATTTCTTGAACTTCACCCAATCCTTCTTGTAAAGATTTCCCCATTTCATAAGAAACCAATTTCCCAAGTGGTTCTTTGTAAAAACGGATTCGTTCCGCTAATTGACGTACCACTTCACCTCTTTTTGGCGCGGGAATTTTACGCCATTCAACGAATGCTTCTTGTGCTTTCTCGATGAGTGCGTTGTAATCTGCAGCAGTTGCAGATTGAACGGATGCAATTTTTTTCCCATCTACTGGTGAGATGGAATCAATTGTTGTCCCTGTTGTATTGATCCAGTTACTTCCAGTTGAAGCACCTGAATTCGTGGATTGAATTCCTAACTGTGTTAGAATTTCCTTCATTTCTTCTGATCCAATTGTTGACATACTTGTTGATTTTATCGGACAAATTTACACATTTCTCGCGCTTTTCTTTGTAACATGGATGTAAGTCCTATTGATTTTCTGAATTCCGTTTGCTTTCTGGCTGACAGTCCTTTCTGTTCGGGATAACTTTTGTAACTTTGCCTTTCAAAATCAATGTTATGTATCGCTCGCACACTTGTGGTGAATTAAGAATGGAAAATGTAGGGAACACCGTAACCTTAGCTGGTTGGGTTCAACGTTCTCGTGATTTAGGTGGAATGACGTTTGTGGATCTGCGAGATCGCTATGGAATCACTCAATTGGCGTTCAACATGGAAGTAAATGCTGAATTGTGCGAACAAGCCCGAAAATTGGGACGTGAGTTTGTGATTCAAGTCACAGGCACAGTGATCGAGCGAAGCAGCAAAAACCGCAATATTCCAACTGGTGAAGTAGAGATCAATGTGAGTGAAATCAAGGTGTTGAATGCAGCAAAACTTCCTCCTTTTACCATTGAAGATGAAACAGATGGCGGAGATGAAATCCGTATGCAATACCGTTATTTAGATTTGCGTCGAAATCCAGTTTTGGAAAAATTGCGCTTACGTAATCGAGTTGCATTAGAGACAAGAAAATATTTAGATTCCAAGGATTTCTTGGATGTTGAAACACCGGTTTTAATCAAATCGACACCGGAAGGAGCGCGTGATTTTGTTGTGCCAAGTCGCATGAACGAAGGACAATTCTACGCTTTACCGCAATCTCCTCAAACCTTTAAGCAATTGTTGATGGTGAGTGGATTTGATCGATACTATCAAATCGTGAAGTGTTTCAGAGATGAAGATTTACGTGCAGATCGTCAGCCAGAGTTTACTCAGATCGACTGTGAGATGGCATTTGTGGAGCAGAATGATATTTTAGACATGTTCGAAGGATTAATCAAACATTTATTTGCGGAAGTTCGTGGAGTGAAGTTTGAAGGAGCTTTCCCGCGCATGAGTTATGCGGAAGCGATGGAGCGCTATGGATCAGACAAACCAGACATTCGTTTTGGAATGGAATTCGTCGATTTAACCGAAATCGCACAACAAAAGGAATTCGTGGTCTTCAATAGCTCAGAGTTGGTGCTTGGGATTAATGCTGCCGGTTGTTCAGAATACACACGCAAGCAATTAGATGAATTAACCGAATGGGTGAAACGACCTCAAATTGGTGCGAAGGGATTGGTTTATGTAAAATACAACTTGGACGGAACGTTTAAGTCAAGCGTGGATAAATTTTACGATGAGTCTGACCTTCAAGCAATGGCGGAAAAAGCAGGTGCTAAACCGGGGGATTTATTGTTGTTGTTGAGTGGTGAAACAGCGAAAACCAGAAAACAAATGAATGAACTTCGCTTGTTCATGGGGAACCAACTTGGACTACGAAATCCAAGTGAATTCGCGCCATTGTGGGTTTATGACTTTCCATTATTGGAGTGGGATGAAGAAAGTGAGCGTTTTCATGCGATGCACCATCCATTTACTTCTCCAAAGCCAGAGGATTTACATTTAATCAATACAGATCCAGGAAAAGTTCGTGCAAATGCTTATGACCTTGCTATGAATGGCGTAGAATTAGGAGGAGGATCTATTCGTATTCACGACAGAGAATTACAATCACGTATGTTTGATTTATTAGGATTTACGAAGGAAGAAGCACAAGCACAATTTGGATTCTTAATGAGTGCCTTTGAATACGGTGCGCCACCTCACGGTGGATTGGCCTTCGGTTTGGATCGTTTAGTCGCTACAATGGGTGGATCAGAATCGATTCGCGATTACATAGCTTTCCCAAAAAATAATAGCGGACGAGATACCATGATTGATGCTCCTTCTCCACTGAATGATGCGCAATTAAAAGAGTTAGGAATCAAATTATCCTAATTCATTTTTTGTTCATTTTTCATTCAACTTTTGTGAAAAAAGTTTGTTTGAAATGATTGGAAGTTCATTTCGCATCGCTTACTTTTATCGTGCGAATTTGAAGGCAAACTTTTTAGTATGAACGCACGTGTAGCAACATTACAAGCAGAAATCAAGGAATTAAGGCAAGAACTTGTGGTTCATCCACTTTATGCACAAATTCAAACCGTTGAAGATTTCCAGTCTTTTATGGAACAGCACATTTTTGCCGTTTGGGACTTCATGAGTTTATTAAAAGCATTGCAACGCGGACTAACCTGTGTTGAACTTCCATGGTATCCGAAAGGTAGTCCGGAAACACGTCGCTTCATCAATGAAATTGTCCTAGGTGAGGAATCTGATATTGATGCCGAGGGAAAAGTGGCAAGTCATTTTGAATTGTACTTAGACGCCATGAATCAAATCGGCGCAAACACCCTTCCTATTCATCAATTGACTGAGTGGATTTCTTATGGTAAATCAGTAGAAGAAGCGCTGTATCAATTGAACATTAACGAAGAAACAAAAGATTTTGTCCGCTTTACCTTTTCCATCATTGAATCGAATGAACTACACAAAATCGCTGCGGTATTTACGTTTGGCCGTGAAGATTTGATTCCAGACATGTTTATCGAGATTTTGCGTGAAATGAACGCACAAGGTCAAGAAAATAGTTCCAAATTACTTTACTATTTGGAACGTCACATTGAAATAGATGGGGATGATCACGGTCCGATTTCTCTTCGTATGATGGAAGAAATTTGTGGAGATGATGCCAATAAATGGGAAGAAGCGACACTTTGTGCGAAAACAGCCTTGGAAATGCGCATTAAATTATGGAATGGATTAATGACACCGAGTTCATCCATCCATTCAACGGAAGACTAACTCCAGCTTGTTCCTTCTTTTCCGTCTTTCACCACAATTCCAGCAGCGGCAAGTCCATCGCGGATTTTATCCGAAGTAGTCCAGTCTTTATTCGTTCGCGCTTGATGACGTAAATCAAGCACTAAATCCATGACCGGAGCTAATTTACCACTTTCTGAAGCCTGTTCTGGCATCAGTCCAAGGACATCAAACACGAAGGTATTCATCGCGGATTTCAACAAGTTTCTGTCACCTTCTGAAATACTGGCTGCACCATCATTGATGAGGTTAATGTATTTGACTGCTTCAAACAAATTGGCTACTAATATCGGCGCATTAAAATCATCATTCATGGCATGATAAAAAGAGGCGATTAACGCGTTGACATCAACAGAAGAAGTACTTGTTGGGATTTTTTCCAGCGTTTTAAGTCCCTCCATTAATCGTGAAAATCCTTTTTCGGAAGCATTTAAGGCCTCTTGAGTAAAATCTAAATTGCTGCGATAATGCGCTTGCATCATGAAAAAACGAAGGACATTCGCACTGTATGGTTTATCAAAAAGTGCGGTCGTTCCTTCGATGATTTCTTTCGGTAAAAAATAATTCCCGAAGGATTTACTCATTTTCTGACCATTGACATTCAACATGTTGGCGTGCATCCAATAGTTCGCAGGATTACATCCATGAGAGCCACAACTCTGAGCGATTTCATCTTCGTGATGTGGGAATTTTAGGTCCATACCGCCTCCATGAATATCGAATTGTTTACCCAAATATTTGGTACTCATCGCTGTACATTCAATGTGCCATCCTGGATTTCCATCACCCCAGGGTGAACGCCAGATTTGCATGTCATCTGGATTGGCTTTTTTCCATAAGGCAAAATCTGCAAAAAATCGCTTTTCCTCTTGCGCATTTAACTGACGCGTTTCGTTTTCTAATTCATCTACTTTTCGTCCACTTAAAATGCCATAGTTGAAATCTTGCATGTAACGTTTTGTATCGAAATACACGGAACCATTGCTTACATAGGCATAACCATTGGCTAAAATTTGTTCGATAATTTCAATTTGTTCTTGTATATGTCCGGTTGCCGTTGGCTCGATACTTGGCGGTAATAAATTGTAGATGCGTTGAAGTTCCTGAAAACGAACATTGTACTTGTAAACGATTTCAAGGGATTGCATTTGTTCTGCTCGTGCGGCTTTCCCAATTGAATCTTCATCATTTCCCGCGCTGTTGGTAATGTGTCCCGCGTCGGTGATGTTTCGTACATATTTCACTTGAAAACCAAGTTGAAGTAAATAGCGATAGATGAGGTCAAAATTGATAAACGTGCGCATGTTCCCCATGTGTGGCTCGCTGTACAAGGTTGGCCCACATACATACATCCCAACAAAGTTCTCATGAATGGGTACGAAAGCTTGTTTCTCTCCTTTCATACTATTGTAAATCACTAAATTTTTCTGTTGATCTTTCATGGGCAAATGCATTGGGACAAAGTTAGCGAAAAGTTCGAAGTGTAAGAAAAGAAGCCTCTTGTAACAAGGAAAGAAATTTGAGGATTGAACCGATTTTCGGCACTATTTTTGTTAAAATTGCACTATGAATTCATTTTTTACTTTTCTGACGGGAATATTGTTGTGTTTACATCTACCAAGTGATATTCCGTATGCTTCCATTCAACGTTCGATGGAGTTCAATGATGCGAAATCATTGGTTCACATGGGAAAAGAAAAAATCTCCTTAAATATTCAAGGGAAAGAAGCCATTTATCCAATCGCTCAAGCGGAAATCATTTTGCAAGGATTTTTCACGAAATACCCAAAAGGAACATTTTCCTTTAAATTCAAGGGAAAAGAAACGGGAGAAGATAACTATACGGTTGGAACCTATGTATCAAAAGGAGAGTCCTTTCGCAGTACGTTTCACTTCCATTCCTCCAAGAATGACACCAAGCTAGAAAGTTTGTCTATTACAAACGAATAACTAAGCTTGTTGCGTTCTGTTTTCTTTGATGGTATTGAAGAAAATCAATCCGTAACCAATAGCTAACATCAAATGGAAAGGCACCATTCCTAAATCGCCGTAAATCGCACGGTTGATTGCTGTAAATCCAAACACGACCATCAAGACACCTTCAGCAATGTTGATAATGGATAAACTTTTCTTGTCGTATTTATTTCCAGTAAACTCATCCTTTTTCGCCACGTTGAATTTCGGTGTGCGAACAAATGAACTTTTAATGCCCAAATAACCTTCGATCACCGCCACAGCGTTGTTTAAAGATAAGGCCATAGAAACGGTCAAGAATTGAACAAAACGCTTCGTGAAACTCACAAAATCATTCAAGAAATGCCCCGTTTTATCACGATAGGCGTTCCAATAATAGAAGGCCAAGAATAGCGTACTTGATAAAAAGGCACCGAAAATTTTGATATAAATATTCAAATCAGAGAAAGAATCTTTGATGTGTAAAATTGGCAAACTCAACAAAGAAAGAATGAGAATAAATACAAAAACCGATGAATTAAATAAATGCGCTAATCCGTGCAGACGATCAGAAAACTTTAATCCTTTAGTGGTTACAATGCGTTTCCACATTTTGATAAATACTTCCGCTCCACCTTTCATCCAACGGTGTTGTTGACTTTTTAATGCCGACATGGTAATTGGCAATTCTGCAGGTGATTCTACTTCCTCTAGGTAGGTAAATTTCCAACCACGCATTTGAGCACGATAACTCAAGTCAAGGTCTTCGGTGATGGTATCGTGTTCCCAACCTCCTGCATCATTGATACATTCCTTGCGCCATACGCCTGCAGTCCCATTGAAGTTAATGTAATGTCCTTGAGAATTTCGTCCTCCTTGTTCGATGGCAAAGTGTCCGTTTAGTCCAAAGGCTTGAAGTTCCGTTAACAGTGAATACGTTTTGTTCAAGTGTCCCCATCTTGTTTGCACCACACCGATGTTGTCTGCATTAAAATATGGTATCGTACGTAACAAGAAGTCTTTGTCTGGAACGAAATCGGCGTCAAAAATGGCAATAAATTCACCTTCAACTTGATCCATTGCAGCATCTAAAGCTCCAGCTTTGTATCCGGTACGATCGACACGGTGAATGTGTTGAATGTTGATGCCGCGTGCGGCTACTTCCGCTACTTTTTTAGCGATAATGTCTTTCGTTTCATCTGTTGAATCATCCAAGACTTGGATTTGAAATTTTTCTCTTGGATATTCAAATTCGGCAATCGTTTCAATGATGCGTTCTGCAACGTACATTTCGTTGAACATCGGAAGTTGTACAGTAACCTTTGGTGCGTTCGCTAAATCGAAAGGTGGTTCTTTGCGGCTTTGCTGAGCTTTTCGTTGTCTTCTGTAGGCAAAGGCAAGTGATAATTGAACAACACTGTAATAGAAAATCAAAAGGAGACAAAGGCCATAAATAACCAAAATCACGATGGCCATCACGTGTGACCAATAGTGTTCTACGATGACCTTTTGACCATTTTTTGTGGTTTGGTGGTCACCCCAATTAAACATCCAAGAAACTTCTAAATTGGCGGTAAAAGGTTGTGATTTGCTAAAAGTATAATGAATAAGGTGTTCTTTCGCATTTGTTTCGAATACTTTTAACGTATCCGGACGGTAATCTTCATCGACAAGTGTCAGCATACTTTTACCGATGGGAACATGTCTGAATGTAAACACACCGTTTTCATCTGTCTCGGTAGAATACACCTTCCCAGTGACCAAGGAAGTCAAGTTTACTTTTACTTTTTCTACTTCGTTATGCGTTTTGTAATCAACTAAATATCCTTCAATCTTCTTTGAATACTGAATTCGATCTTTTGTTGCATGTGCACTCATTGTCGTTACAAAAAGCGCGATAATCAAGAAAAAGTTCCTCATTTTTGAGCGGAAAAAAGTTGTAAAAAAAAGCAAATATAAATTTATTCTTTCATTAATGTCATTTCATCCACCAAGTGTTTGGCATCAGAATAAATATCCATCACCCAAAGTACGTAGCGAATGTCCACGACAATGTTTCGACAACGGTTTGGATCAAATAAATAATCACTCATGGTACTCTCCCATGAACGGTCGAAATTTAACCCCATTAAGTAACCATTTTTATCGAGAACAGGAGAACCTGAATTTCCACCCGTCGTGTGATTGGACCCTGTAAAACAAACCCATAATTCCTTTCCTTGCGCATACGGACCATAATTTTTAGCTTCGTGTAATTCCAGCATTCGCGGTAATAATTCAAAGTCAGGATTTCTAGTATGGTATTTCGCAATGATTCCATCCAATGTGGTATGTTCCATGTAGCGCATGCCATCAGTTGGTGCCGATCCTTCTAATTGTCCATAGGTTATGCGCAAAGTGGAATTGGCATCCGGCCAATGTTTGTCATTTGGAAACATGGTATATTTTCCTTCCACATACACCTGCATGAGGTTATTTACATTCGTTTGGAAATTGCGATATGCAGGAACTGTTTCATTTCTAAAGGGTTGGAAATAGGTGTAGAAATGGGTATATCCTAAGTCTTTGTTTAATTTTTTGAGAGATTTTTCATTGAAAGAACCGAGGAAAGCGAGGTATCTTTCTTGACTTGTGAAGATCGAATGCGTGTAAATTTCTGTGGAAATGCCTTTCACATAGTTAAGAAACCATTCATTGGCAACGGAATACTTTACGTTCTTCACGATTGTCGTCCATTGTTCTGTATAATCGAAATATGCTTTCGTTTGATCAATAAAAATGGCTTGGTCAACTGCTTCATTATAATTCTTGAAGAATCCTTCCGCATTCGATTTCATTTTTTCGAGCACTTTGGATAATTCTCCATTTTCAACATATTTCGCGTAATTAGTAACGAGGTCTTCCATGGCACGAACCATTTTGAAATATTCAGGTCCATACGAGAAATATTCCACTCCCAACGCATAGGAAAATTCCGTGTTTTTTTGTGCCTCCACCAGTTTATTAAGTTGCTCAACGACGTCTGCATATTTGTTCCATTCGGCTTTGGTGGCTGCCATATCCTTGTACGCTTTTTCTTCGTCTAGTTTCAATTGAACCGCTTGAAGATTCTTCAATCCTTCAATTTGTCCAATCCATTTTTTCCAAGCGTTCGCAATACTGGCTTGTTTTGCTGAATATTGAATGCGAGTTAAATCTGATTTTTTCATTCCTTCGTCAATCACAGCAAGGGACAAGTCTCTCATGTGAATTCTAGCTGGACGTTCTTGTTCGATAATGAATTTGAGGTAAGATGATACAACGTGTTGTTCTGTTTGACCTGGAAATCCATAAACCATGGTAAAATCACCTTCTTGACGATCTTGAAATGAAATGGGTAAATAGTGTAAAGGAGTATAGGGCACATTATCTGGAGAATAGGCAGCTGGTTTATTGTCTTTTCCTACATAAATTCGGAACACAGAAAAATCTCCGGTATGACGCGGCCAAACCCAATTATCGGTATCTCCACCAAATTTACCAATGGAATTTGGAGGTGTGCCAACAAAACGAACATCCTGAAATACTTCTTTCAGCATTAAATAGTAATCATTCCCATAATTGAAGGCTTTGATTTCAGCTTCGTAATGTGTTCCAACGATAGCTGCTGCACATAACTTCTTCATGTTTGCTTGAATAACTGCTTGATCACTTTTTGAACTGGCGCCCATTAACACATCCTTTGTTACATCATCGATTCGCACAATTCGCATGGCTGTCAAACCTGGATTGGTTAATTCATCTGCCTTCGTTTTGGCCCAAAATCCATTTTTTAAATAATCGTGCTCAAGTGAAGAATGAGCTTGAATTTGACCGTATCCACAATGGTGATTCGTCAACAAAAGTCCTTGATTGGAAACTAATTCAGCTGTACATCCACCACCAAATTGTAAAATGGCATCTTTTAAACTGGTTGAGTTGACACTATAAATATCCGCAGCGGATAATTTCATTCCCTTTGCTTTCATATCTGATTCAAATGCCGCAATCAATGAAGGAATAAGCATGCCCTCTTCAGCAAAAGAGTAGAGCGATTTTAAGGCAAAGAAAAGAATGAAGGCGCTACGCAAAAAAAGTGATTTCATAAATTCATTTTTGAGTGGCTAAGATACGATGATTTCAGCAAGCGACAATAGGCGGATAATTACGTATCTTTGCCGCTCAATAGAAGTATGCGCATTTTCGAAGGACTTATTGACCAACTTCCCATTCAAAACGCCGTGGTGACCATCGGCACCTTTGACGGCGTGCACCTCGGACACCAAGAGATTTTAAAAACCTTGATTGCCGAAGCGAAAAAATGCGGAGGGGAGAGTGTATTGTTGACGTTTCATCCACACCCAAGAATGGTGTTATTTCCCGAAAAAGGTGATTTACAGTTGTTACAAACACAAAAAGAAAAACTCGATAAACTTGCTTCTATTGGATTAGAGAATGTGCTGATTTATCCATTCTCCAAAGAGTTTGCTCATTTTTCGGCTCAACAATTTGTGGAGGAGATTTTAATCAAAGGATTGCAAGCAAGGAAGGTGATTATTGGATACGATCATCAATTTGGCAATCAACGAGAAGGAAATTTAACTTTCCTAAAAAAATACGAGGCACAAGGATTATTTGAAGTGCTTGAAATTCCCGCAGAGCAAATCGATGAAGCAAATATTTCTTCCTCCAAAATAAGAAATGCCATCCTCAATGGTGAAATATCCGTAGCCAAC
>JBJTMU010000099.1:0-4059 GCA_046070685.1 Flavobacteriales bacterium
TTAATTGGAGCGCTTTTAATTTTTCTAAGTTTTGTTCTTTAGACTTTGACATATCGTTTGTTGTTTGTTGAGTTGGTTGACTCGGTGATTAATTTCTACAAATGTAAGCGGGTAAGATCGTAAACTATTTACGAACTAAAATCAATGTGCGTAAATCGCTAAAATTTCTTGCGCGTGATTCTTTGTATTTGGTTTTTCGATGACAGAAATCAATGTTCCAGATGCATCGAAGAGAAACGTTGTCCGATGAATGCCATCGAACGTTCTTCCCATAAATTTCTTTTCGCCCCAAACACCAAATAAATTCAATATTGTTTTTTCAGTGTCGGCAATTAACGGGAAAGGCAATTGAAATTTATCCATGAACTTTTTGTGCGATGCGACACTATCGGCACTTACACCAATTACAGCAATGTTGTTCGCGAGTAAATTCGAATAATCGTCACGGATGCTACAAGCTTGAGCTGTGCATCCAGGTGTGTTGTCTTTCGGATAAAAATATACGACCAAACATTTCCCAATGAAGTCTTTGGCGTTTATTTCATTTCCATTTTGATCTATTCCAGTAAAGCTTGGAAGTGTAGATCCAATATTCAATTTATTCATGATGCTTAAATATTAATCGTTAAAAAGATTAAAAACTAATCAAAAGTAAAAACTATTCTTGAATAACAAAACATAATTGAAAAAAATGTTTTGAAAAAGCTTAATTTTTATCCGGATGGACTGAATGGTTAAATACTTTCCAGCTTGAAAGACTTTTATCCGATGGCAACAAGTGGTAGAAACTACTGATTTTTCATCAAGCGAATTAAAAAGATAAGCCAGCTAATGATGCTAATACTTCCACCAATCGGTGTAAGTGCGACTACGAATCCTTTCGGCAAATGCATCACTTGTAAAAAAATCAACAGGTAAATGGAACCACAAAAAAGCACCATTCCCAAAATCATGGCACCCAATATGCGATGTATTGAAAATTGAAAACGATCGGCATTTAAGGCTAAAATGAAAACGCCCATGGACAAAAACCCTTGGTACCTAACTGCTACATCAAAGGAATGAAACAAGGCGGGCTCCAATACGTTTTTCAAGGCATGTGCTCCCATCGCTCCGAGAACAATGGAGATTAAAATAAAAAGACCGGAAAGAAATACGTATTGTTTTTGCATGGGACGAAGTTCAGAAAAATTCTACTCATATCAAATATGTATCTTTGTCAAATGAATCCATCGCGACTGATTGTCCTTTTTACGTTTCTACTGTTTTCCTTGACACAATGTCAGGAAGGTCGTTCTTCGGATCAGTCCTCCTTTGACTACGTTCAATTTCAGCGAGTGAATTTATCGAAATATGATATTCAAGCTTCGATAATGATTCCTGATGCGACAGCTGGAATCGGAGCAGCTTTCAAGCCGGAAGTCGAGTACGATGAAGGTGGGTACAAATGGACAATTTCCGTTGGAAGAAACTTTCAACTATTCATTGAAGATTACGGAGATAATTTATATCGTTTCGAAGAATTTAAAAAAGACCTCCTGAAGGATAATAAAAAAACAAACTATTTTCAATTTAACATGTTAAAGGAGAAGAAAGATGTACTCGTTTACAGCCGAAAAGAAAAATCAGATTTTATTCAAGACAAGAAACTAACCTATCACATTTACGCCGTGAAAAAAATAAATGGAATTTACTACGAAATCAGAAATAGCGAACATGGCGATTCTAAAAAAGTAGTGGACTTCATGTATCATTCAATCCAATCATTTCATCCTTAATTTCATATGGAACTTACAAGAGAAAATGTTCTTCTTACACTCGGGAAAATTGTTGAGCCTGATTTAAAAAACGATTTGGTCAGTTTAAACCTGATTGAAGAACTAGAAATATCCGCGCAACTCATTCAATTAACTGTGCAGATTTCAAATCCAGCTTTACATGCGCGAAAACGCATGCAAGAAGCAATTGAGTTTAATTTGAGACGCGTTTTTGGTGAAGATGTTCAGCTACAATGTACCATCAAGGGAATGAGCACGGAAAATCGCAGCGCTCGAAGAAAAATCCTTCCAGATGTGAAGTACATTGTTGCGGTTGCTTCTGGGAAAGGCGGTGTTGGAAAATCAACAATGACGGCAAATTTAGCTGGTGGACTGCAAAAACAGGGATATAAAGTTGGTATCGTTGATGCGGATATTCATGGTCCTTCCATGCCAACAATGTTCGACCTTGTTGGTGAACGTCCTAAAATGATTGATGTCAATGGTCAAGGATTAATTCAGCCTGTTGACGCCAATGGTATTGGGATATTATCCATCGGATTTTTTACTGATCAGGATAATGCCGTTGTTTGGCGTGGACCAATGGCCTCCAAAGCACTAACCCAATTATTTACAGATGCGCACTGGGGAGAATTGGATTTCTTATTGATCGATTTACCTCCTGGAACAGGTGATATTCATTTGTCTTTGGTTCAAACGGTTCCGTTAGATGGTGTTGTCATCGTGAGCACGCCTCAAGAAGTTGCGCTCGCAGATGCGCGTCGTGGGATCAATATGTTCCAAATGGATACGCTGAAAGTGCCTGTTATTGGCGTTGTCGAAAATATGGCATGGTTTACTCCTGCTGAATTGCCCGAAAATAAATACTACATTTTTGGCAGAGATGGCGCTAAAAACTTAGCTCAAGGTATGAACGTGCCGTTTCTTGGAAGTATTCCTCTTGTTCAAAGTGTTTGTGAAGCTGGTGATTCGGGAAGACCTGCTGTTTATCAGGAAAATACACCTACAGCATTGGCCTTTGATGAATTAGTTCATACATTTGTAAACGAGCTAACCAAATTAAAAGCAAAAACCCAAGAGTAAGCAATGATGAACGAGCAACATAAAACAGCACTTGCCGAAAAGGTAAATGAGGCCTTGCAGCAACTACGTCCGTTTTTACATGCTGATGGTGGTGATATGGAATTGGTGGAAATCACCAATGATGCCATCGTACGGGTGAAATTAATGGGTTCTTGTTCTGATTGTTCCATGAGTCATATGACGCTCAAAGGTGGATTGGAAGAAGCATTAAAGCAAGTGGCTCCCGAAGTGAAGGGTGTCGAAGCGGTCGAAATGGCTTAAGATGAAAATCAAATTTTTAGTGATCGGTAAAACGGCGTTCCCGGATGTGAAGGCGGGTGAAGATCGATATTCGGATAGATTAAAACACTATTGCTCTTTCGAACGTGTGGAAATTGCGGATGTGAAAAATCCAAAAGCACTTAGCCAAGATCAATTGAAGAAAAAAGAGGGTGAACTCATTCTTTCCAAGTTAGTTCCAACGGATTATTTGGTCCTGATGGATGAAAACGGGTTACATCAAAGTTCGGTTGATTTTGCTCAATGGTTGGATAAAAAACAAATGTCTGTCAACGGGAATATGCTCTTCGTCATTGGTGGTGCCTATGGATTTAGTACAGAAGTATATGATCGAGCTAATGCAAAATTATCCTTGTCCAAAATGACTTTTTCTCATCAAATGGTTCGAATGATCTTTCTAGAGCAATTGTACCGTGCTTATACCATCTTAAAGGGCGAACCATATCATCATTCTTAACAAATGGACTTATTCATTGAACAAAAAGTTCTTCAGTTTAAACAACCAAGTGGAACAAGTCGTGGTATTTTACACACGAAACCATCTTGGATTCTTCGGGTTCCGCTATTGAATGGGATGACTGCCCAAGGTGAATGTAGTGTCATTCCTGGACTGTCGCCTGATTTCATCGATGTGCCGCAATATGAACAGGTTTTATCGCAACTTCAAGTTCGAATTCGAGCGCACTGGCGTATCGATGAATGGCTGCAAAAATCAATTTTTCAGTCTGAAAAATGGCGCCATTTTACCCTTGAATACCGATCATATCCATCCATTTTGTTTGGTTTAGAAACCTTGGTCTTGGATATTCAAGCCGGTGGAAGTGGAATATTGTTCGACACTTCTTTTACAAGAAAGGAAGCAACGATTCCCATTAATGGATTGATTTGGATGGGGGATGAATCCTTTATGTTGCGTCAA
>JBJTMU010000100.1:0-2630 GCA_046070685.1 Flavobacteriales bacterium
TACCTTCCCAGAAGAAGCAGGCACCTACCTTGTTTCCTTGTTCGTTAGCAACGAAATTGGCTGTGTCGATTCCACCTCACAAAGCATTGTCATTGAACACGATCCAGTGGTGTTCATCCCCAACGCCTTCACACCAGACGGTGACGACTTAAACAATGAATTCACAGCTGTTTTCCCTGAAAACATGAAATTGGCGAGCTACGAAATGTACATCTACGACCGCTGGGGAGAACTTGTCTTTTACAGCCAGGATCCAAAACAAGGTTGGGATGCTTCCCTCGCCGGCTTCGATGCCCCCGATGGCGTGTATTCGTATTTAGTAAAATACAAAGAACTTGGTTACGTGAACAAATTTCAGGTGACGGGAAGTGTGAGTTTGGTGAGGTAGAAGTACGCTGAAGAATCAGCCGAACAATTCAAAATCAACCAATATAATCCCTAACTTCGAACTCACGTTAATTTAGTTAAATTACATGAGTCATATTCATTTTCAGCGAATCATTTGTACAGCAATTTTAGCGATGTATTGTTCATTCGTTTCTGCTCAATGGAGTAAAACTTCCACATTTCGTGGAGACAAGCTCGTTTCTGATGCGAAGTTCATCGAAGAACTCCATCGAACTTGCACGGATACCAGCGATTTCAATAGCTGTGCGTTAAACAAACTGAAAGTCAATTATTACGACATGTTTCATTTAATGAAGGATCAAACTGTTGTCCCCTTATTCGATAATGGTGATTTAGCACTGAAATTAATCAAGAAAAAATCCAAAGATTCAGAATATGTTTATGAGGTGTTACTACTTACTTTCTTGAAGAACGAAAAAGTCGATTCGTTGTCCTGTTACCAGTATAGCAATATCCCGGAAAATTCCTTAGCAAACGAAACCATTTACTACATAAGTGAAGATTTTCAGTTGTGGATGCTATCTTTGGAATATGAGGAAAGCTCTATCAATACCAGTTCATGGATAGAACGAAAAATCAATCCAAAAACAGGAAAAATTAGCCATTGATTTCACAATTTGGGTAAAAACAAATCAAAAATCAGTTCTATAAATAGAAGGTATGTATCAAGAAAAAAGATTCAACGAACAAATTTAAGAGGTATGAAAATCAACCTTCTATTAGTCTGCATTTTATTTATTCTTATTTCTTGTCTTTCCAAGCAAAAGCCGACCTCCATTGAATTTGAAAAACTTGGATTAACATGCATTCATTCAGATAAAAAACATGTGGTTTTCAAAGGTAAAACATCAATAAATGGCTTGTTTTTACAGGTGTTGAATGAAGTGAACTACAATGAAGTCGGCGAACGGGTGAAATTCATCCAAGGAAAAGACACCTTGTCTGTTTATTTAGATGAGAATTATTACAAAAACTTCATTTACGATGTCAATCTTGATGGTGAAGTTGATTTAAATTTTTTGTACAAAACGACAAAAAACACCTTTGTTAATTATTCCTTTAGCTATGATCCTACATTCAAAAAATACAAGCAAATTCCAGATACTATTTACTATAAAGATTTGAAATTTTTCGAGTCAAATTAGCGGAATGTTTAATTGAATATTCAGGATAACTGTACTTTTTGGAAGCAGTAAAAGGATCATCCGAATTTGAAAATGTTCATTCTGGAAAAAAAAACAACCGTTATAGCGCGCAATTCGATGCCGCTTTAGTTCAAATATATTCGCGATAGACAATATTCAACTGTTCATTTCGTTAGATGAAATGCGTTTGAATGCGAAATGATTTTAAAAAAAAATGGTGATTCGGTATGAAGGTAAAAGAAAAAAAAGTAATTTTGTTTTGTATTGTCCATTGCGTGGGTTTTGTCACCTTTAGCCAAGATGTTAAAGGATCCATAGCGACATCAACTAACTTTGGACATTTTTTTTGTTTAGATATATGAAGACCGCTATTTTAATCGATGGCGGTTTTTTTATTCGTCGATATAAGTTTATTGAAGGCTTTCACGTGGATGATTCCGCCGAAACCATGGCGAAGAATTTGGTGTCTTATTGTTTTAGACACATACAACGAGTGAATAATTACAGGTCGAAATATCACCTAGAACCAACAGAACTTTACCGAATCTTTTTATTCTGATCAGATGTTATTTGAACTAGTTTTAGTCGTGCTGAAGTAATAAAAATAATTTCCCCTGAACCTTTTTTCCACTTCGTTGTACCGGACAAAAAACAAAAATCTAACAACGATGAAACAAATCCTTTTCTCCTTTTTTATGTTGGCATGTGGCCTGCAAAGTGTTGCGCAAATCAGCCCACGAAGAATTCAACTCGTGATCTTATTCGACACTTCTAATAGCATGGACGGTCTCCTCGAACAAGCGAAGTCGCGAATATGGGCCATTGTCAATGAAGCCAGTGGACTCACGTATCAGGGTTTGACACCCACACTCGAAATCGCCATGTACGATTATGGTAATTCGGGATTGACCGCTGAAAGCAATTTTATTCGCCAGCAATTGCCTTTTTCAAGTGACCTGGATTTGGTTTCTGAAAAATTATTTGGATTGCGCACAAATGGCGGGTCGGAATATTGTGGCGCAGTAATTTCAACCGCATTACAGCAGTTAAGCTGGTCTTCAAATCCGCTGGATCTGA
>JBJTMU010000101.1:0-33722 GCA_046070685.1 Flavobacteriales bacterium
ATTTGTTTGAAATGATCCTCTTTGGAGTAATAGGAAAAATGGAGTAAGTCGCCTTTCAACGTTTGAACCTTTCCGCCATCTGTTAGCTCCAAGCGATCATGTGGATTGACACCTGTCCACCGCGCTAAATTTTTTTGAACCAACCTAGTTTTTGTATCTGGATACCAGCCACTATGTTTCACCCAATGTCCGCAATAGTTGGTCAGTCGGTTGAAAGCGTATGCTTGATAAATTGGATTTTCTTTTATGTTTAAAATCGCTACTTCTAGTTCCTTGGTCAATGCTTCATCTGCATCTAAGGAAAGAACCCATTCCGTTTCCGCTAGTTGCATCGCCCGATTTTTCTGTTGAATATGGCCATCAAAGGCATGTTGTATAAACTTCACTTGATTTTTTCGACAAATTTCTTCCGTACGATCCGTTGAAAATGAATCCAAAACAAGGATTTCATCACAAACAGCTTTCAGTGAAAGTAAGCATCGTTCAATGTTACGTTCTTCGTTAAATGTAATGATGACACCCGTTATTTTCATCGTTCAAATCGGAACTTTACAGGGATTTATTTAATTCGAATACGTTGTCCGACAGAGATATTGTTGATATTCACTCCTGGATTTAACCGTTGCAATTGTCCCTGCGTGAGGTTATTGCGTTGTGCGATTTTCCCAAAAGTATCTCCCGGTTTAACGTTATAGTATTTTTTAGCAGGTTGAACTGGTTTAGGGGCTGGAGTTGGGGTCGGATTCACCGTTTGACTACTAAATAATTTCAATTTTTGTCCGGCATAGATATTTGTGGTCTGTAGTCCATTCCATTCCATCATTTGCTCCACTGTTACATTATATCTTAATGCGATATTCTTCAGATTTTCTCCTGCTTTCACTTTGTGATATTGAAGATTATCGTTTGATGGAATCAATGAATCCACATCTGGTTTCGTAATGACGATTGAATCGACACGTTGACTTGAATCTTGAATCACCATGACTTCCGGTTTCGGGGCTGGAGGTTTCGGGGCGTAAATCGCTTTTTCGAGGGAATAAAGTGAATCTTCTAGGCTCACGAGTAAATTAATTTTTTCCATCGGTCCTGTTAAACAACGTGCAGGGGTCATTTTAGGAATAAAAGCCGTCTTGTAAACTGGATTCAGCGATTTGATATCTTCCAAATCCCACAGTGCCAATTGAGAGATCGTATTCATGTGAACGCCATCTTTCATACACATCGTATCTAATTGTGCATTATGCACTTTTGCTTCCATGGGCACAATATTGTGCTCTGCATGGTAGGTAATTAAATACGCAGCAGCGATGAAATTCGGCACATAACCTTGCGTTTCTTGCGGAAGAAATGGACGAACCTCCCAATAGGTTGTTTTTCCACCAGAGCGTTTAATGGCATGATTGACATTTCCTGGTCCGGCATTGTATGCTGCGAGTGCTAAGTTCCAATCTCCATAAATTCCGTATAGTTGTTTTAAATAACGACATGCGGCATCTGTAGATTTTTCGGGATCCATACGTTCGTCGATATAGGAATTCTCTTCTAAACCAAAATAAAGTCCAGTTTTGTACATGAATTGCCAAAGTCCTAAAGCACCAGCTCGTGACTTCACTTGTGGACGCAAACCACTTTCAATAACGGACAAATAGCGTAATTCTTGTGGCAATCCATACTCCGCCAATTTTTCACCAAAAAGATCAAAATAAAGTGCAGATCTACCCATCACCACACGAATAAATCCACGTCTTTGAGCTGCGAAAAATTTAATGGTAGAAAGGGTTGCAGGATTACAGTCCATGTGAAATGGACTCTTTTTACTCATTGCCTCTAATCGTTGACAATAGACCTCATCAGAAAAAGTAGGAACTTGATTTGGCTCATAGTTCAACGAATTTATAATGGAGTCGTAGTTGTTTTGATTGGCATAATCTGCATAAAACAGGTTCAAGCTTTGTTGAACCGTATTAAAAAAGGCATCAGGGTTAAGAGTATCCGCTGGACGAACTAAGTGTGCAGGTTTTTGACTGTACGTCACTCCGGCAATCAACAATAGTACGAACAGGATTCCCCTCATAGTATTTCCTCCAATTTTTTAACGCCGTGAAATAACAACTCCTCGTTAAAACAATCAGCCATCAATTGAATTCCATAAGGTAGTCCGTTCGAATGAACGTTAAATGGAATACTAATCGCTGGATTTCCAGTTAGATTGGCATGAACCGTAAAAATATCTTGTAAATACATTTGGATTGGATCTTTCACTGCATTTTTTTCAAAGGCAGTACCAGGGGTTGTCGGAAGAAGCAACAAGTCTAGATCACGAAAGAAATCATCAGTTCTATTTTTGAGCACTCTTCGAACTTTTTGTCCTTGTGTATAATACGCATCATAGTATCCATGAGATAAGACAAATGTTCCTGTCATGATGCGACGTTTCACCTCAGGTCCAAATCCTTCTGTTCTTGATTTGACATAGGTTTGTTCAACGCCTTTTGCTTCTTGACTTCTGTATCCGAAATGAACACCATCAAAGCGAGAAAGGTTTGAGGATGCTTCAGCTGTTGTGAGAACATAGTAAGTTGGTACCATGTAATCCATGAAAGGGAAACTTACTTCCGTAATTTCATGACCAGCATCTTTCAATTTTTGTATTATTTCCATTAAGTGTTGGCGCACTTCTGGATCAAGTCCTTCGTGATAAATACATTCACGAATAAGACCAATTTTTAATTTTTCAGGGAATGAATTTGAGGCGCTTTTCACTTCTTTGGAAGAAGTCGTTGCATCCATTTCATCTTCACCGGCAGATAATTCATAGATTAACTGAGCATCAGCTGCTGAATTCGTAAAGGTTCCGATTTGATCGAAGGAAGATGCGTAAGCAATCAATCCATAACGACTCATGCGACCATAAGTAGGTTTTAAACCGTAGGTTCCTGTCCAAGAAGCAGGTTGACGTACAGAACCACCTGTATCACTTCCTAATGTAATTGTGCATAAAAGCGCACTTGCTGCAACAGCACTACCACCGGATGATCCACCCGGAACGTGATTTGCTTTCCAATTGTTTTCAACGGAACCAAAGGCTGAAGTTTCATTTGAACTACCCATGGCAAACTCATCACAATTGAGACGTCCAATAACAATGGCATCTTGATCGATGAGGCGTTGTAAAACGGTTGATGTATAAAGAGACGTAAATCCTTCGAGAATTTTTGACGAAGCGCTTACGTGGTGATCTTTATAACAGATATTATCTTTGATTCCAATGACAACACCAGCCAGAGAGCCAGCTGTGCCATTTTTCACTTTTTCATCGACTTTTTTGGCGTTTTCGAGTACGGAATCTGTAAACACCTCCAAGAATGCATTTAAATGCTGGTTTTCTTGAATGCGTTGAAGATAGGTTTGTGCAATAGACAAAACAGTTTCACCTGAAAGCACCGCTTTCCGAACATCACCAATAGTACGATACATGAGAATCTTATTTATCGTCTACCTTGATCTCAGTAGAAGAACTTGTTTCTTCGGTTTCTCCTTTGGATGCATCCTTAAATTCTTTCACGCCTTTTCCAAGTCCACGCATTAATTCAGGAATTTTCTTACCACCAAAAAATAATAAGATGATAATTAAAATAAGGATGATTTCTGTTGGTCCTAATTTGCCCATAAGATTTCTTTTATTGGATGAACTACAAAACTACGTAAAAAAGCAAGTAGAAATACGCTTTCGCTTAATTTGACTATAATTTTCTTGCTACTTCTACTTCCTCGTATGCTTCGACGATATCACCAATTTTAATGTCGTTGTATTTATCGATATTCAAACCACATTCGTAATTGTTTTTGACTTCACGTACATCATCTTTGAATCGTTTTAATGACCCAAGTACACCTGTGTGAACAACAATTCCATCACGAATAACGCGAATTTTAGAAGAGCGTTTGATGACACCATCCATCACATAACAACCAGCGATTGTTCCAACTTTGGTAATATCAAATGTCTCACGAATTTCAGCAGAACCAATAATTTGTTCTTCGATATCTGGTGAAAGCATTCCTTCCATTGCCGCTTTAATTTCTTCAATTGCTTTATAGATGACAGAGTAAAGTCGGATATCGATTTGTTCGTTTTCAGCTAATTTACGCGCCGTTAATGAAGGTCGAACTTGGAAACCAATAATAATGGCATCAGAAGCAGAAGCTAAATTCACATCAGCTTCAGTGATGGCACCCACCCCTTTCAAGATGATATTAACTTGGATTTCTTCCGTTGATAAGTTCAACAAGGCATCAGAAAGTGCTTCGATAGAACCATCCACGTCACCTTTCACGATGATGTTCAACTCTTTAAAGTCTCCAATCGCTAAACGACGACCGATTTCATCCAACGTAATGTGTTTCGTTGTACGTAATCCTTGTTCACGGTACAATTGTTCACGTTTTGTTGCGATCGATTTCGCTTCTTTTTCATCATCGAGGATATGGAATTTATCTCCGGCATTTGGCGCACCACTGATCCCAAGAACGGAAACAGGACAAGCAGGTCCAGCTTCTTTCAAAGCAACTCCGTGTTCATCGTGCATTGCTCTCACTTTACCAAAATAGCGTCCAACCAGTACCACATCACCAACGCGCATGGTTCCTGCTTCGACCAACATGTTTGTTACGTAACCTTTTCCTTTATCAAGAGAAGATTCGATCACTGTTCCGATGGCATTTTTATTCGGATTGGCTTTCAATTCTAACAATTCCGCTTCCAATAGAACTTTGTCTAATAGCGCGTCGATGTTTAAGTTTTGTTTCGCTGAAATTTCTTGAACCTGGTATTTTCCACCCCAATCTTCCACTAAAATATTCATAGCGGAAAGTTGTTCGCGAATGCGATCTGGGTTGGCACCCGGTTTATCAATTTTATTGATGGCGAAAATCATTGGTACATTTGCTGCTTGCGCATGCGAAATCGCTTCTTTCGTTTGCGGCATGACATCGTCGTCAGCTGCGACAATGATGATCGCAACGTCTGTTACTTGTGCACCACGAGCACGCATCGCTGTAAAGGCCTCGTGACCTGGTGTATCCAAGAAGGTCATTTTTCGTCCATCTTTCAATGTAACGGAATATGCACCGATGTGCTGAGTGATTCCACCCGCTTCCCCTTCAGTTACATTCGCATTACGAATACGGTCAAGTAAAGATGTTTTACCGTGGTCAACGTGACCCATTACCGTAATAATTGGCGGACGACTGATTAGGTCTTCTGGTTTATCTTCGATTAATTGAATCGCATCTTGTACTTCTGCACTAACGAATTCTGTTTCGTAACCGAATTCATCTGCCACAATTTGAATTGTTTCAGCATCCAATCGTTGATTGATGGAAGCGAAAATACCCAATGACATACATACAGAAATAACTTGAGTTGGCTGAACACTCATCATGGATGCTAATTCAGACACTGTTACGAACTCCGTTAATTTCAAGATTTTTTCTTCCAATTCAGCAGCTGCCATTTCTTCTTGACGGCGTTGTTGGAAACTATCTCTTTTTAATCGACGGTTTTTAGATGCTTTTGACTTCCCTCCTTGATTAGATAAACGAGCAAGGGTGTCTTTAATTTCTTTTTGAATATCAGAAGCCGAAATTTCTGGTTTATCGACCTTCGGTCCTTTATTGGCATTGTTTCCTCCTGGACGATTATTTCCAGCTGGCGCATTTGAAGTTGTATTTTCCACTTTTTTAATGCGTTTGCGCTTGCGTTTTGCATCGTCATTAGACGAAGCTACTGGATTTCTTGGTCGCTCAACGGGCAATTCAATTTTACCTAAAACCGTTGGGCCTGTCAATACTTGTCGTTCGAAGCGGATTGTTTCAATTTCTGGCGCCGCTGCTTTCTCTTCTTGTTTTGGCGTTTCAACTGGTGCAGGTGGTTTAACTTCCTCGACTTTTGGCTCCGGTTTCGCTTTCGCTACAGGCTCCTCTTTTTTCTTATCCGGACGCGTTCGTTGGTTGATTGCCGAAAGGTCAATTTTTCCAATTACGTTCACGTGCGAACTTTCAACAGGTGTGATTTCGGGCGTATGAGATACTTCTTTTGGCTCTTCCTCCACCACTTTTGGTTTTTCAGAGGCAAAAACTTGACGTTTAATTTCCTCTAAATTGATGGCATCACCTTCATCTTCATCCTCAGAGGATTCAGTAGTTTTTGGTGCATCTACGGGTTTGTCACTCAATGTAACAGACTCACGTTTTTCTCTACGCGAAGAGGCTTTTGATTGCTCCTTCATGGATTGATCCGCAGCAAATTCTTGACACAAAAGTTCAAAATGTTCCTGTTCCAAACGCGTGTTTGGGTTGGAATCAATTTTAATTCCTTTAGACTCTAAGAATTCTACCAATGTTGGTAATCCAACATTGAGTTCTCCTGCTGCTTTTCCTAATCGAATCGGTTTTCCCGCCATATTTATCCTTTTACGCTTCTGTAAGGGAGATTAATTTATTCAAATTCTGCTTGTAGAATACGGAATACTTCCTCAATCGTTTCTTTTTCAAGATCCGTACGAGAAACTAATTCATCTACACTGATTTCCAATACTGATTTCGCCGTATCACAACCAATTGCTTTCAATTCATCGATAATCCAGCTATCGATTTCATCTGCAAATTCTTCTAAATCAACATCCTCTACATCCACTTCTCCATCGCGATATACATCTATTTCGTATCCGCTTAATTTACCAGCCAATTTAATGTTATTACCACCTTTTCCGATAGCTAAGGATACTTGGTCTGGTTTCAAGTATACTTTTACTCTTTTCTCCTCTTCCAAAATTTCCATGGAAGTCACTTTCGCAGGAGACAACGCTCTTTGAATCAATAATTGATTGTTCGTTGTATAATTGATGACATCAATATTTTCGTTTCTCAACTCACGAACAATTCCGTGAATACGTGATCCTTTCATTCCCACACAAGCTCCTACCGGATCGATGCGATCATCATAAGATTCAACCGCAACTTTTGCGCGCTCACCTGGTTCACGTACAATTTTCTTGATGGTTATAAGTCCATCAAATACTTCAGGAACTTCCAACTCGAACAAGCGCTCTAAAAACTCAGGTGCTGTACGAGAAAGAATAATTACTGGAGTACTATTTCTCATGTCCACTTTTGCAACAACCGCTCTTACTGATTCACCTTTTTTGAAGAAATCAGAAGGGATTTGCTCGGATTTTGGTAAGATCAATTCATTGTTGTCATCATCCATGACAAGAATTTCTTTTTTCCAAACTTGGTAAACTTCACCAGTAACGATTTCACCAATACGTTCTTTGTATTTTTTGTAAAGGTGATCTTTTTCTAGTTCAAGAATTCGTGAAATTAAATTTTGACGTAAAGAAAGCACGTTACGACGACCGAAATCAATAAACTTAAATTCTTCCGTTACCTCTTCACCGATTTCAAAGTCAGGCTCTATTTTAATCGCATCAGAATAAGCAATTTCAGTGTTTGGATCTTCCACTTCACCATCATCAACAATCTCTTTATTCAAGAAAATTTGCACATCTCCTTTATCGATATTAACGATAATGTCGATGTGTTCATCTGTATTGAACTTTTTCTTAAACATTGCTCGGAAAACATCTTCCAAGACATGTTGCATCGTTTGTTTGTCAATGTTTTTTAATTCCTTAAACTCCGAGAACGAGTCAACTAGTTCCGTACTATTCATAGCGTTTATTTAAAAGATATTACAATTTTGGACTCTTTAATTTCTGTGAATGGAAGTTCAAAAATTTCTTCCACTTGAATTTTTCTTCTTTTTTCTATTGATTTTTGAAGGGATATTTGTTTAATAACAATGGCTGTTTCAGACAGTTTCATTAATTCCCCTTCATACTTATCTCCATTATTCATAACCACTTTAAAGCCGCGGCCAATATTTTTGGAATATTGATTGATGTGTCGGATTGGTTTATCAAGACCAGCCGAAGATACATGCAGTTCAAAATCCTGCTTTTCGCGATCAAGGTTATGTTCGATGTTTCTTGACACAGAAACACAATCATTCACGGTCACTCCGCCTTTCAGCTTATCAAGTTCAACGTTAATTACATTACTTGAGGAGATATTCAACTCAACAACGTACAAGCCATTATCCAACTCGGCAATGCGCTCATCAATTAATTCTAATATGTGTTTTCTATCTAACATTTCTTTCAATAAAAGAGGGGACTTTCGTCCCCTCTTCATGCATTCGTTCATAAATGTGGTACAAATATACATCCTTTTTATCGAAAAACAAAATCAAATGAACTTATCTTTGCAGCATGTTAGTAGAAATAGCGGATAAAATAATATCGACGGAAATTTTCGAACGGAAATTTGTTTGTGATTTAAATGCCTGTAAAGGTGCTTGTTGTGTTGAAGGTGACGGTGGTGCTCCTTTGACGATGGAAGAAGTTGAAATCATTGAAAAAAACTATGAAGTGATTTCTAAATTTATGCGTCCAGAAGGCATCGCCAATGTACAAGAAAAAGGTGTTTATTACATCGATGAAGAAGATCATCCTGCTACAACATTGGTGAATGGTCAAGAATGTTCTTTCGTTTATTTTGATGAATCAGGCATTACCAAATGTGCGATTGAAAAAGCTTATTTGGAAAAAGAGATTGATTTTAAAAAACCGATATCTTGCCATTTGTATCCAATTCGCGTCAAACAATTTAATGATCTAACTGCATTGAATTATGAAGAATGGCATATCTGTAAACCTGCTTGTTCTTGTGGTGAACAATTGAACGTGCCCGTTTACAAATTTTTGAAAGAACCACTTATACGAGCTTTTGGCCCAGATTTTTATCAAGAATTAGAAGATATAGAGAAGGAGTTATAGCGTTTGCAAATAAAAAAAGCCCCTGATTTTCATCAGGGGCTTTTTAATGCTATTAATGTTCCTCTTCACCTTCAGCCAATGGAACTGTTTGCGGAATAAAGTCCGTATCAGCACCAGGCTTAGAATAGTCATAAGGCCATCTGTGAACTACTGGTAAAGCACCAGGCCAGTTACCATGTACATGTTCAACAGGTGTTGTCCATTCTAGTGAATTTGCATTCCAAGGATTTTGAGGTGCTTTCGGGCCTCTAAAAATACTATAGAAGAAATTGAACAAGAATACTAATTGTCCTAAAGCAGCAACGATCGCAAAAATGGTAATGATCACATTTAAGTCCATCATCATATCTGCTGTTGGAGAATCGAAATCTGTATAGACAGAATAATCATAATAACGACGAGGCGCTCCCGCTAATCCAACAAAGTGCATTGGGAAGAAAACACCGTAGGCACCAACTAAAGTAATCCAGAAGTGTACATAACCTAAGCGTGTGTTCATCATACGTCCGAACATTTTAGGGAACCAATGGTAAACTCCACCAAACATCCCGAATACAGCCGACATACCCATTACAATATGGAAGTGAGCTACCACGAAATAGGTGTCATGTAAAGCGATATCCAATGCTGAATCCGCAAGAATGATTCCGGTTACACCACCTGTGATGAACGTTGAAACCAGTCCAATCGCGAACAACATCGCTGGTGTTAAGATTAATGAACCTTTCCATAAGGTTGTTAAGTAGTTAAATACTTTTACAGCCGATGGAATCGCAATTAACAATGTGGTAAATACGAATACACTTCCTAAGAATGGATTCATACCGGTTACGAACATGTGGTGACCCCATACGATAAAGGACAAGAATCCAATTGCCAAGATTGATCCAATCATCGCTTTGTAACCAAAGATTGGTTTACGCGCATTGGTTGCAATGATCTCAGATGACAATCCAAGAGCTGGTAATAATACGATGTAAACCTCCGGGTGACCTAAGAACCAGAATAAGTGTTGGTATAATAAAGGTGATCCACCGTGATTTGCCAACATTTCCCCTCCTACGATAATATCAGATAAGTAGAATGACGTTCCCGCTAATCTATCCATTACTAACAATAATGCTGCTGAAAGTAATACAGGAAAAGATAACACTCCTAAAATTGCCGTTACAAAGAACGCCCAAATAGTTAATGGCATTCTTGTCATACTCATTCCTTGTGTACGTAAGTTGATAACGGTTACGATGTAGTTCAAAGACCCGATCAAAGAAGAGGCAATGAAGATGGTCATTGAGAACAACCATAAAGTCATTCCTAAACCTGATCCAGAAACCGCTTGAGGCAATGCAGATAATGGTGGATAAATTGTCCATCCTGCCATCGCTGGTCCCGATTCAACGAACAAAGAAACCAACATCAAAATAGAAGAAAGGAAGAAGAACCAGTAAGACAACATGTTCAAGAATCCAGACGCCATATCACGTGCTCCTAATTGCAACGGAATAAGTAAGTTTGAGAACGTACCTGATAAACCACCTGTTAATAGGAAGAATACCATGATTGTACCGTGAATAGTAACCAAACCAAGGTACATATCTTCTTTCAATACACCATTAGGCGCCCATTTTTCACCTAAGAAAAACGATAAGAAATCTGAACTTTCACCAGGCCAAGCCAATTGAATACGGAATAAGATAGACAAAATCATTGCTACCACACCCATAAATA
This sequence comes from Flavobacteriales bacterium, assembly GCA_046070685.1. Classification (GTDB taxonomy): domain Bacteria; phylum Bacteroidota; class Bacteroidia; order Flavobacteriales_D; family Crocinitomicaceae; genus UBA952. Next base: position 10,632 of record JBJTMU010000101.1, read on the forward strand.
CAGCAGTCATCAAGAACTGCTTTCCAATCATTTTATGATCTTGGGAGAAAATATATTTTGAGATAAAATTCTCTTCGTGGTGATGGTGTTCACCATGATGATCGTGTCCGTGTCCTTCGTGTGCTACTGAAGCCATTTTATTTCTTTTAAAATATTATACGAATCTTAATTTTTCACTGTTGTATCAGCAACTGCCGCTACTGGTGCTGCCGGAGCAGGGAAATACTTATCCTTGAACGTTTCTTTCTTTTTGGAAGCCATCCAAGCTTTGTATGCTGCCTTGTCTTTTACCACGACAATCATTTTCATTTTGTAATGTGCTCCACCACAAATCTTGTTACACATCAAGACATAATTGAAAGTAGGATTGTTTTTCGCTGTACGCATCTCCTCCGTCGTCATAGATGGTGTAAATTTCATTCTCGTTGGCATACCAGGAACGGCATTCATTTGAGCTCTCATGTGCAAAAAGAATGCAGAGTGAATTACATCTTTTGAACGCAATGAAATTTCATATTGTTGACCTTTACAAAGAACAAGTGTATCTTTTTGAATGATATCATCCCATGCAGATGCATCTAATTTTTTGTTGTGATTTGCTTTCATTTGAGCAAGCAAACGATATAGACGTTCTTTTCTAGACAAATCAACTCTTAATGCATTTTCAGTTGAGTCATTTAAAATGGTATCACGGTTATTTAATAAACGTTGAATTTTACCAATACCATTTGCTCCGTTCATCATGTTCATGATGGCTGAATCAATCGTATTGCTTGTCAACAAGGCTAATTCGTTGTTATCTGTGGTTAATTTATAATCATACTTACCCAACGTGTTATCTTGTCCAGCATAACGAGCCGTCCAGTCGAATTGCTTAGAGAATAATTCAACGCGAATCGCTTCTTTTCCGGTAGGTGCAACAAGGTCATTCCAAGTTTGTAAACCCAAGATAATAATTACCGCCAATACGATTGCCGGAACCGCTGTCCATAACATTTCCAATTTGTTATTGTGCGGATAGTAAAACGCCTTTACTCCTGGTTTTCTCACATATTTGTATGTAAAGAAGAACAATAAGAAATTGGTAAAGAAGAAAATCATAATAATGATGACAAAATTCAAATTCAACAATGAATCTGTTTCTTTTCCTTCTACCGATGCAGCAACTCCACGACCTGTCCATCCGTACGTTGTCATCAAATAGATGAAACTCACAAACAACGCGATCATAAATCCGAACATCAATTTCCCATTCAGATTGTTATCTCTACTGCTTATCTCGTGTTCGCCATTTTTTCTCAGCTTCGCTGAAATCTCATACACACGAACTAATTGAGCAATTGCGATAGCTCCGAGGATGATGACGATTAATATGATTAATTTATTTTCCATGATACTTTAACGATTGTCTGAATTAAATTTCGTGGTGAATACTTTCATCCAAGAATGGATGGTTTACTGGTGTTAAAGGTGCTTTTGTTAGGTTTTTCAAGACCATGAATGCAAAGAATCCAAGCATTAACAAGGCCATACCTACTTCCATTGCTCCAATGTGCGCATTTGCGCCCAAAGTTCCCGCAGAAACCATGATATAAACGTCTAACCAGTGTCCTGTAAGGATAACCAATCCAACGAATGTTAAAATCCCTGCATTTCTCTTTGCATCACGTGACATTAAAATCAACATTGGGAATGCAAAATTGATAATAAACATAGAGAAGTATAACACTTTAAAGTTGGCAATTCTTGTCATGTAGTAAGCAACTTCTTCACCAATGTTCGCATACCAAATCAACATGAATTGAGAGAACCACAAGTAAGACCATAAGAATGAAGTGGCAAACGTCCATTTACCTAAGTCGTGAATGTGAGAATCGTTCACTTTTTGCAAGTAACCTAATTTCTTTAAGTACAATGTCGTTAAAACTAATACGACCATTGTTGAACACCACATTCCTGCAAATGTGTACCATCCATAAAGAGTAGAGTACCAGTGTACGTCGATTGACATCAACCAATCCCATGCAGAAGTTGAACTAAATACTGCGAAGAACACCAAGAACATCGCTCCTTTTTTATAATTCTGAAAGTGCAAGTCAGTTCCACCAATACGATCTTCTTCCAATGATCTTTTTTGGAAACCACGTAAGAAAATAATGTAAGTAGCGAAATAAACAATTGTTCTAATCCAGAAGAAAGCAGGATTTAAATAGGCTGTTTTACCAGCGATCACTTCGTCATGAGCTACTGTCTTCGGATCCATCCAAGAATAAATATGAGCCCCTTGATTGACCGTAATTGCCAACAAGACCAAGCCTAAAATACCCATTCCGTATGGTAAGAAACCGGCAACACCTTCAATGACACGTTTAACCGATGCATACCATCCTGTTTCCGTAGCATATTGAAGTGATAAAAAGAATAATGCGCCCAATCCAAGAGCAAAGAAGAAGAACCCACTGATTAATCCACTTGCTAAGAATTTTGTCATGAAATGGTGGTCGCTCATATTCATAGCGATACCAACGATGGTCAATAACAATCCGACTGCCATGAGTCCGAAAGTTACATTTTTTGCTTTTTTAGTAATTTGAAATTCCATTTCTTACTCTAGTTTATGGTTTAACCGCGGTTGTATCCGACATTGCAGCTGTAACAACTGCTTTTCCTGTTGCATCAAATTTCCCGTAGTCTTTATTTTGGAATTGACGAATGTAATGAACTAAAGTCCAAATTTCTTTTTTCGAAAGAATAGATCCATGTGCCCCCATGTTCCCTTTACCATAGTAAATGGAGTAGAACATTTGTCCATCTGATAGATTTGCCAAATTCGAATAATTTGGTACCCCTTGATACGCACCACTTACAACCATTGGTCCTTGTCCATCACCTTTTTCACCGTGACAGTGTTGACACATTGCTGTAAACAATTCTTTTCCATTAGCCAACGTTTTTTCAGCGTTGATAGCCGTTAAAGTCAACATGTTTTTATCCGCCGCAGCTAAAGTATATTCATCAGCCATTGATACATCAACACCATATAGACCGTGAGATTCTCTCCACGCTACATTCGGTTTTCTAAAGTACGGAAGCATTAGTTTCACTTCAGCTGAATCTGTTCCATAATAAGGAATCGTATTTCTTGCTGGGATTCTAGCAGACAATTTTACTTTTTTCGATTCATCGATACGTCCTCTTACTTCACCATAATCAACATACGGTTCAATAGAAGGAGTGCGATACATATCAGGTGCGTATTCAAAACCTGGGCTATCAGCATCAGATTTACATGAATTGAGCAATAACAATGATAACGTTAACGCAGACGTACCTATAATTGCAAATACATTTCTTTTCATCTTACGTTCGTTTCTTAATTAATTTCCTTTTTGTCTAATTCAAAGAATCCAGTTTCTTTCAACATTTCGTCTAACTCTGATTCAGAAATTCCGTGGTTTTCGTTCAAACGAATTTCCATTACGAATTTGTCATCAGTCGTTCTCGGATCTGGATTCTGTGCTGGCATACCCGGTAATGTTTTATTACGTAACAAGTAAGTAATAGCCATACCGTGCGCTGCACACAATACGGTAAACTCAAAACTAATTGGAACGAATGCTAACATGTTATCCAAGTAAGTAAAGTTTGGTTTACCACCAATATTCATTGGCCAATCGGTCACCATGAAAAAACGCATTCCTAAAGTTGCCACTGTTAAACCAGTTAAACCATAAAGGAAAGCCATGATTCCAAGACGTGTATTTTTCACACCAATAATCGGATCAATACCGTGAATTGGAAACGGAGAAAACACTTCAGAAATTTTGACGCCTTTCGAAACGAGTTTTTTTGCACTATCTTTCAATGCCTCGTCGTCGTCGTACATTACATAAATTACTTTATCTGACATATCCTAGGGGATTAATGGTGTTTGTGATAATCTGGTGACTCTTTGTATGATTGTCCTGATCCTTTCAAGATTGTTTTTACTTCGTTCAACGCCAAAACTGGGAAGAAACGAGCAAACAATAAGAAGAATACAAAGAATAATCCTATGGTTCCTACATACACACCAATATCGATGTGACTTGGGAAGTGCATACTCCATGCTGCTGGAATATAATCTCTGTGAATAGAAGTTACGATAATCACGTAACGCTCGAACCACATACCAATGTTTACAACAATTGAGATAAAGAAAGTAAATAATAAACTTCTTCTCAATTTAGGAATCCACATCAACTGTGGAGAAATTACGTTACATGTCATCATTGACCAATATGCCCACCAGTAAGGACCAGTTGCACGATTGATGAAAGCGTAAGATTCGTATTCAACGCCTGAGTACCAAGAGATGAATAACTCTGTAATATATGCCGTACCAACAATTGAACCAGTTACCATGATGACAATATTCATGTATTCCACGTGTTTTGTGTGAATATATGCTTCCAGTCCCATTGCTTTTCTCATGACTAACAATAACGTTTGTACCATTGCAAATCCTGAGAATACTGCCCCTGCAACGAAATATGGAGGGAAAATCGTGGTATGCCATCCCGGAATTACAGAAGTAGCAAAGTCAAATGATACAATCGAGTGAACGGAGAATACCAATGGCGTAGCTAAACCTGCAAGCACCAAGGAAACCAATTCAAAACGATTCCAATGTTTCGCACGACCTGACCAACCAAAAGCCAAAATAGAATACATTTTTTTGGAAAGCGGCTTTTTCGCACGATCGCGAATAGTTGCGAAATCTGGAATCAAACCAATGTACCAGAATACCAATGAAACCGATAAATACGTTGAAATCGCAAATACATCCCAAAGCAAAGGCGAGTTAAAGTTTACCCATAACGAACCGAATTGATTTGGCAATGGAAGAACCCAGTATCCAACCCAAAGACGACCCATGTGGATCAATGGGAACAATCCAGCCATAAATACGGCAAAAATTGTCATTGCTTCTGCAGAACGGTTAATCGCCATTCTCCATTTTTGACGGAATAATAATAGTACTGCCGAAATCAATGTTCCAGCGTGACCAATACCTACCCACCATACGAAATTGGTGATATCCCAAGCCCATCCAATGGTTTTGTTTAATCCCCAAACTCCGATACCTGTACCTAATAGGTAACAAATACTTCCGATACCATATAATCCGATAATGAGTGCAATACCAAAAAGGGTGTACCACATTTTCGGCGCTTTGTCCTCAATTGGACGACAAACATCTTCTGTAATGTCATGGTAGGTCTTATGACCTAATATGAGGGGTTCTCTGATTGCTGCTTCCTTTTGCATTTCAGTTGTTTAAATGATTAATTTTATTATTTGTTACCGTGATGTGCCTCCACTTGTATTGAACTCAACAAGCTATTTTCTTCATTACGCACTTTAACTTGGTACCAAACGTTCGGTTTCACACCAACTTCCTCTAAAGCTTGATAAGAACGATTTCCATCTGCTTTTGAACGAATCATTGATTTCAAGTCATTCCAATCTCCTACTGTAATTGCGTTTGTTGGACAAGAATCAGAACATGCTGTCGCAAATTCACCATCAATAATTTCTCTTGCTTCCTTCTTCGCAGTCAATTTAGTTGACTGAATACGTTGAACACACAATGAACATTTTTCCATGACACCACGCGTACGAACAGTCACGTCTGGATTCAATACCATACGTCCTAAATCGTCTTGTGCTGGATTCACTTCTGTAAATTTCTTGTATGCTGGGTAGTTAAACCAGTTGAATCGACGTACTTTATACGGACAGTTGTTTGCACAATATCTTGTCCCGATACAACGGTTATACGCCATTTGATTTAATCCTTCATTACTATGTGTCGTTGCTGCAACCGGACAAACCGTTTCACACGGTGCGTGATTACAATGGTGACACATTAAAGGCATGTGTACTACTTTTGGATTTTCTGCAGCATATTCTGCTTTATCGAAAGAGAACGTTTCTTTGTCTTTTCTTGTACCTACAGCAGCTTCTTCGTCAGATGCAAAGTAACGATCTACTCGTAACCAATGCATTTCACGACCTCTTCTAACTTCATCTTTTCCAACAACTGGTACGTTATTTTCTGATTGACATGCAATCAAACATGTTCCACATCCAATACAAGAAGAAAGATCAATGCTAATTCCCCAACGGTGACCTATTTTTTCCACTGGATGAGCATCCCATAAATCGAACTCAGAAACTGGTGCTTCCACGTGGTTTCCGTGTTTATCTAATTTTTGAAGTGTATGCGCTGGATTGTATGCTTCTTTATCATTGTTTTGATAGATACCTAAAGTCGTTTCACGAACAATAGAGTAACGTCCCATTACCGTATGATGAATTTGCGTTGCCGCAATTGGGTATATACCCTCTACAGAACCAATTGTTGCTGCTCCAGCATATTCAAATGTTGTTCCGGAAGCCACCATTGCATAAACGTTTGCTCCAATCGGCTTGCGATTACCAGCTTCGTTCAATTCATGTCCACCATATTCTTTTGTTTGGAAAGCCGCCTTACCAATTTGCTCACCATTTGCTCCACGACCATAACCTAAAGCGATACCGATCGTTTTTAACGCTTGTCCTGGCAATGGATACACCGGCAAAGTAACGCTTTTTCCGTTTACTTTAACTGTTGTTAAATTCAAACCATGTTCTTGATCGTAAGTTGTTACGAAGCCTTTCGCTTTCATGTCAACCGGATTCATGGTAATGTAATTATCCCAAGTTACTTTGGTAATTGGATCTGGCAACTCTTGTAACCATGGGTTATTCGCTTGAACACCTGTTCCAATTCCTGCTTTTTGGTAGAAAGAAACTTCCCACTCTGCAGATTTCGGTAAACCGGCAATTTTTGCATCTGCATAAACCAATGTGCTTGGTAAAATTGCTTGTGGCATCACACTGTTGTGAACAGCCATGGCAAAATCAGCCGTTGGGAATTTTGACGCAAATGTTGCTTTAATATAATCATAAGCAATGGAAGAATCTTTTCCACCACGAACTGCTTTACCATTCCATACTAATAACGATTCTAAAGCAGAAGCCGTTCCTTCGTTCAACGGACGAATTGTTGGTTGAGATAAAGCATATTCACCTGCTTTTGCTTCAAAATCTGACCATGATTCCAAGGCATGGAATCCAGGACAAACATAAGAGCAAAGAGCAGCTGTTTCATCAGCATAAGATGCAACAGCAACCGAAGTTTTAATTTTTTTCAATCCTTTTGCAAAGGCATCACCATTTGGCAATGTATATACAGGATTCACGTCCATCATTAAAAGAACATCCGGACCATTTCCAGCAACCACATCTTTCACCAATTTAGATACTTTCGCATCTTCGGATTGGAACATGTTTACTGTATTCGATAAATCAATTGTTGTTCCATAAGAATGCAACATGCTGTTCAACTTGTTTGTTAACTGTTGAACACCCACATTATTAGATCCTGAAACAACTAAAGATTCTTTTTTTGATTTTTTTAATGCTTTGATTGCTTCATCCGCCGCCAATTTTGCAGAAGGATTTAAATCAGAAGAAACTCCTGCATTTCCACCAAGTCCTTTAATGATATATGCCAACACATTTGCTTGTTCAGAAGGCTTAATCATTCCTCTGTAATCTGCATTTGATCCTGTTACCGACATGACCGTTTCAAATTGAATGTGTTTTGACATCCATTCAGCATCCGGATTACGGGTAGCTGCATATTGACCAGTATATTCAGTTGCTAACAACCAAGAATTTAAGAAGTCAGCGTCAACAGAAACAATTGTTTTTGCTTTGGAGAAATCGTAACTAGGAATAATTCTAGCTCCGAAGTTTAATAAATTTGCTTCACGCATACCTGCGTAAGAAACCGCATCATATTGGATGTGTTGGAATTTAGTTCCAGCCTCTCCGTTCATTGCTACAGACATTTCAGCAATCGCACGCTTCACAGAAGGGCTAATCACTGTATTGGTCAACAACGTCACTGATTTTGCAGATTTTATTGCGGAAGAAATTGCTTTATCGATAGATGACCAAGAAGCTTCATTTCCTCCTGCTAATGGCGCTTTCAAACGCTCACCATCGTACAATCCTAATACAGAAGCTACGATTTGAGGATTGACTCCACCTTTCGTAAATCCAAAATCTTTATTTCCTTTAATGAAGATCGGACGTGCTTCACGAGTTTTTACCAAAATACTCGCGTAAGAATTCCCATCATAATAGGTACTTGTGTACCAAGTTGGCATACCAGGAGTTACGTTTTCAGGTTTGTTCACGTAAGGAACAACTTTGGTTACAGGAGCCTCACATGCAGCAAGAGTCGCTGCCGCCACTGAAAATCCTAAAAACTTAAGGAAATCTCTTCTTGCTGTTGAAGTTTCACTTAATTTTTCATCAGATAAGAATTCCTCAATCGTTTGTTGATTCGGAAACTCTTGTTCTTTGTGCTTAATGAATTCAGGAGTCTCCTTTAATTCTTCAAGTCCTTTCCAATATTTTCTAGTCATTCCCATAGTCTTTTTTTCGACAAGAATATTATTAATTTATTAATAGTGGCATTTCGCACATTCCCAACCACCTAACTCACTCACAGTTACTTTTCCGTCTTTATAGTATTTTTTATAAAGCGCTGGATCTTTTTTCAAGCGACGGTGAATTTCATCGTAATATGCATTTTTACCATTTCCAATAGTCACATCTTTTTTACCGTGACATTCGATACACCAACCCATTGTTAATGTTGGTTTTGTCAACTTGATGTTTCCTTCGATTTTATTCAATTCCTCTACTGGCTGCACTTTTGCCGTTTCGTTCATTGTTTTCATGTCACCGTGACATTGCTTACAATCTACACCACCAACTACAACGTGTTGAGAGTGATTAAAGTAAACGTGATCTGGAAGAACATGTACTTTGTTCCAAACGATTGGCTTCGTTTTACCTGTGTATTTTCCAGCTCCCGATGAAAGATCCCATCCAGCCGCTGCATAAATTTTCTTGATTTGACCTTCAAATGGCTTTCCAGCACCGTCAATTTGTTTGTGACAGTTCATACAAACGTTCACAGAAGGAATTCCTGCTGATTTAGATTTTGTTACAGAGTTGTGACAGTATTTACAATCAATTCCATTGACACCAGCATGACGATCATGCGGGAACGCAATTGGTTGAGAAGGTTGATAATCCTCCATCACATTAATTCGGTAAAGGTTTTGGAATAAGGTAACAATCACTGCGATTACCGTTACCAAAGATGCCAATCCAACCCATAATCTGTATTTCCAAGCTACAGCACGTAACTCTTCAGCGTAGGTTAATTTTTCTTGTTGTTCTGGATTATCAGAAGTTGCGATTTTTAATTGACGGCGTACACCACCAACGGCTAGAATCACCACAATAAAGATGACACCCATTACAATCCAAATCCATCCAACTGAACCTTCTTCCTCAACTGGAGCAAGAGGAGAAGCTGGATCCGTTGCCGTTCCAGTTGTTGTTGCTGTCGCCGGATCTGGCTGCGCATCAATCCAATCAAAGATTGCAGTAATGTCTTCTTTCTTTAAATCTGGGAAAGCAGCCATCGCCGTTGGAGACCATTTCGACACTTCTGCCGCATATGGATCTGCCGCAACAGCATTTTGCCAGTTGTTCACCCATGTAAAAATGCTTCCTTCTTTTGCACCACCAGCAGCCCACTTATCCCTAACCTGGAATAATTTTGGCCCTGTACTGTTCTTGTGCGTTTGGTGACAAGTGGCACATTTTGATTTAAAAAGGGCTTCCCCTTGAGCTTTCGTAAAGTTGGTGAAACCAACAAAGCTAAACGTTAAAGCGACGAACGCTAATGATTGAAAACGCTTAAGCAACTGAATTCTAGATATTTCCATGTAAAAACTACTAATTCACTCTTAAAAATAGTGCGGTCAAACCGCTTTTTATCGGGAACAAAATTAGGAGAATCAAGGCATTTTATGACAATTTCATGACAAAAAAAGAGAAAAAAAAGCTAATTTAAAATGATTCTAAATAGGCAAAGTTTGTAGATAAGCGGAAATCCTTAATTTTGACAAATGAAATCCATCGTACGACACACCTTATATATATGTGCATTATTTTTTTCTCCCAAATTTGTGGGTGCACAAGTAGTCATCGATGCTGATCCTCGCGTGGAAGATCAAATTGCGAAGAAGTCTTCCAAACAAATGCCTGGATATCGCCTTCAGATTTGTTTTGATTCTGATAAAAGCGTGATTGACGAAGCAAGGAATCGCTTTATTTCCATGTATCCCAAAATTGACACATACGTCACCTTTGAAGCGCCAAATTTTAATTTAATGGTAGGAGATTTTAGAACGCTCATAGAAGCGGAAAAAATACAAGAAGAAATCACCGGTAAATTCACCGTTGTGATCATCCACAAATCATTGATCAATTTACCACGCGTGGACTAATTAGTTAAAAGTGCTTCCAGCCTTGTGCTCTTAGGCTAACTGCAGATCCATTTTTATCGACAAAGTATGTTCCGTCTTCTGCGTTTGTCACATGTCCAATAATGGAGAAATTCGGATTGGATTGAATGATTTCAAAATCACTTTGTTGAATTGTAAATAATAATTCATAATCCTCTCCCCCATTTAAAGCGCATGTACTTGGGTCTAAATTGAAGTCAATTGCTGTCATGGATGTTTTTGCATCAATCGGGATTTTCTCATCATATACGTGACATCCCACATGACTCGATTTACATAGGTGCAATACCTCACTAGCCAAGCCATCTGAAACATCAATCATAGCGGTTGGTTTAACACCTAATTCTTTTAAGTATTTAATTACATCCACACGCGCTTCCGGCTTTAATTGACGTTGCATGATGTAATCATGTCCGTCCAAATCTGGTTGAATTGATGGATTCGACTTAAATACATCTTTTTCACGTTCGAGTAATTGCAATCCCATATAGGCCCCACCTAAATCACCAGAGACAACGAGCAAATCAAATTCTTTTGCACCTGAACGATATACAACGTCTTCTTTTTTCACACGTCCGATGGCAGTAATACTAATCATTAATCCGGACAGCGAACTAGTGGTGTCTCCTCCTACCAAATCCACTTCATATTCCGAGCACGCCAATTTGATTCCAGCATACAATTCTTCCAAAGCTTCTAAACTAAATCTATTTGAAACGGCAATGGAGACAGTAATTTGTTCCGCCTTACCATTCATCGCACAGATATCCGAAACATTTACTGCAACGGATTTATATCCGAGATGTTTTAGGGGCATGTACATGAGGTTGAAATGAACGCCTTCTACCAATGTGTCTGTTGAAACCAGGAGAAACTCATCAGTTCCGGTGTCAATTACCGCGGCATCATCTCCTACTCCTAAGATAGAGCTGCTATTTTTCAACTCGATTCCTTTTGTTAATTGGTCAATGATTCCAAATTCTCCTAAATCTCCTAAATCAGTGCGCTCTTCACTCATGTTGTTGTTTTGTTTGTGCAAAGATACATTAAAGGACAATAGCCCCCTTTCAATAGTCAAAATTCGAACGTTAATTTCGGTACACAATTTGTACTTTTGAGGAAATTCAATTGATCATGAGAAAATCGATACTTTTTGTTTTGGTGCTTTTGAACACCGCTATTTTTGCACAGGACTCATTAAGTCAAGCAGGAATTTTTAAAGTTAGACTATATGTTGACAAGGCACTGACGAATAAAGTAATGATTAATTCAGTCAATCAAACGGGTGGAATATATTCTAGTTTTCGTTTACCCAATCCATTGAAAGATTCGATCATGGATTTAATTGTTCATACGGTCAAACAGCAACTTTACTTGGATGCAACATATATCTATGACTTAAAATCTGACGGTTCCAAACGAACGACTATGGAAACAGGAACTTATGCCGGAGGATTTCCAAAAATGACGAAAAAAAGAGCCTACTTTGGGTATGAAGAAGAGTTGTATGTGAAAATAAAAATCAAAGTGACCGGATTTAATGGTCCATCTATTGGAATGAGCGGCGTTCAATACTCCAATATTCATCCTTCTGTAAAGTTCAAGGTGAAAGCATTCGATATTGAAAAGAAAAAGGTCTATTCGAAAAAAATTCGCCTTTGGGATTTTGAAAAAATCAGAAGTATTCAGTTTTCCACACCATTGACAACCGTCACGAACACCAATGCATTGAATGCAGATCAAATATATCAAATGATCAAACACACCATTCTTGTCTTTAACGAAGAAGCAGAAAGAAATCGATAACACATTTCCAATGGAATATGACGTTGATTGTATGTGGTTTAATCAACTTTTCTACTAAGTAGATCATACTGAATAAGCTATTTCAAAAACTCTAGCCTTCTCAAAAATTTCGGCGGATTGACTTCTCGCCCTCTTTCTGTTCCAAAAAAAAAATCCTGCATGAAGCAGGATTTCCTTGTTGACCCACTAGGGCTTCCGCCTTCTCGAATATTCCGGCGGATAGACTTCTCGCCCTCTTTCTGTTCCAAAAAAAAATCCTGCATGAAGCAGGATTTCCTTGTTGACCCACTAGGGCTCGAACCTAGACTCTTCTGAACCAAAATCAGACGTGTTGCCAGTTACACCATGGGTCATTCAACATTTTCTCAAATGCGGATGCAAATTTAAGAACATTTTTTGTTGTTATCAACTAGATTTGAAAAATAATTTCAATGTTCTTACGTAATTGCTTTAAATGATTGAATTTTCAATGCGAATATTCTTAAATTCGCAGGACAAAAACTGAACTAATTCGCATACACATGAATTATACAAAATGGAATTCGCTTCTTGGATGGCTCGTTTTCATCGTTGCAAGTACGGTATATTTAATGACGATTGAGTCAACGGCAAGTTTGTGGGACTGTGGTGAATACATTACTGCAGCATACAAATTAGAAGTAGGTCACCCGCCAGGAGCACCATTGTTTATGGTACTAGGAAGACTGTTTAGTTTCTTTGCAGCGCCTGCATCTGTTGCAGTTTGGATTAACTCCCTGTCAGCCATTTCAAGTTCCTTGACGATCTTATTCATGTTCTGGTCCTTGACTTTATTAATCAAAAAAATCATTCTTTCTCAACAGAAGGAACTAACGAACGGGAATCAAATTGCCATCTTTGCTTCTGCCACTATTGGTTCTCTTGCATACACATTTTCAGATTCCTTCTGGTTTTCAGCGGTAGAGGGTGAGGTTTATGCCATGGCTTCCTTATTTACTGCCGTTATTTTCTGGGCTATCTTGAAATGGGATGAAGAAATGGGCCTATTGAAATCAGGGGAAATGGCGGAAGATTATCGTGCAAATCGATGGATTTTATTGATTTTCTTCCTGTTAGGACTAGCAATTGGTGTCCATTTATTAGGAATCTTAGTTGTACCGGCTATTGGATATATGATTTACTTTAGAGTGAAGGAAGAAACGAACTTAAAAGGGATTATTTTGACCGGTGTTATCTCTATTGTTGCCCTGGGATTCATTCAAGAAGGAATCATTCCTGGTTCAATTGCCATGGCTTCTAATTTCGAAGTTGCCTTTGTAAACACACTTGGACTGCCTTTCTTTTCTGGAACAGTGTTCTTCTTTATCTTATTGAATGCAATCTGTATCTACCTTGTTCGTTGGGCAAGAAAAAAAGGAAATACATTGGTGTACAATGCCATGATGGGACTCGTATTTCTATTGATTGGATATAGTTCGTTTGCCGTGATTGTCATTCGATCAAATGCGAACACTCCTTTGGATGAGAATGATCCTGAAAACCTTGTAACCTTGCATTCTTATTTAAAGCGTGAACAATATGGTTCGGCGCCTATTTTCTTTGGAAACTATTGGAACTCATTCCGAAATGGGGAAGAAATGACAGAAAATGGTGCACGTGTATTAAGCAACGATGCATGGAAAGATCTTTCACCCTATTATTTACGTCGATTTGTGATCATGGAAGGTGATGTCGAGGTAAAGGCATTTACCAAAGAAGCTGATGCGAATAAATGGGTAAGCGAACACAAAGGAGCATATTCTATTGAAGAGAAGTACTATGAAAGTAATGCCTCTATTCGTCACAATGCTGTTGCAACGTACGCTCAATCAACTATTTTCCCAAGAATGTATTCTGGAGATAGTCCTGTTCATCAACAAGGTTATGCAAAATGGTCTGGATATGATCCAAATGATGGAACGAACACAGAGCTGGGAAGAGATGGAAAACGTTTGCCAAGTTTTGGGGAAAATTTAACTTATTTCATGCGTTATCAAGTGAATTGGATGTATTTCAGATACTTCATGTGGAATTTCGCTGGACGTCAGAATGATATTCAAGGACATGGCGACAATCTTCACGGAAACTGGATTTCAGGAATTTCATTCTTGGATGAAGCACGTTTGGGAAGTCAAAAGTATCAACCAAATTATACAACTGAGAATCCAGCGCACAATAAATTCTTCCTTTTACCATTAATTCTTGCTTTAATTGGACTTGTATTCCATTATAGAAAAACACCTAAAGATGCTTTCGTTTTGACTTTAGCGTTTATTTTCACGGGTCTTGCGATTGTTGTTTACCTCAATCAAAAACCTATGGAGCCTAGAGAGCGTGATTATGCTTATGCTGGTTCTTTTTACTTTTTTGCTATGTGGATTGGAGTGGGCGTTTACGCCATCTATCACTTCATTCAAAGTAAGATACGTTCGCAAGTAAATAGTGCCATGTTGGCAAGTGCGCTTGGTGTAGCTGTTCCAGTAATCATGGGAGTTCAAGGATGGGATGATCATGACCGTAGCGGAAAAACTTCTGCTCGAGACCTCGCCACAAATTACCTAGAATCTTGCGGAAAAAATAGTATTTTATTTACTAATGGTGATAATGACACCTTCCCATTGTGGTATTTACAAGAGGTGGAAGGAAAACGTACGGATGTGCGTGTATGTAACTTGTCTCTGATGGGAACTGACTGGTACACGAATCAAATGAAAATGAAATCTTATGATTCGGATCCGCTTCCAATTAAGTTCCGTGAAGATCAAATTTTGATGTATGCTGGAAATACGGATCAAGTATATTTCATGCCTTTACTTCAATTGTTTTCTATGAATGCAAGTGAAGAAATACTGAATAAAGTCTTAGGCATGCGCTTGAAAAACAATCCAGTTGAAGCAGTTACAGCGGCTAGATACTTTGATCAAGAGGTTCAAAAAATCTTTGCTAACGTAACCATTACCAATCCGGAATTTGAAGCAACAAAAGCTGCAGTATCTACTACAGATACCACAAATCTCATTCAAGCAACTGTTCAAAAATACCTTGGTGTTTTCAAGTTATTTGAAGGAGCAAGAGCAGGGTCTGTTGAATTTAAAAACGGATCTGCTGAGCAATTGCAGGATTTATTAGAACGATATGAAAATATTTGGTCTGCTGTTGATTTTAAAGAGGCAATGGCCTTTGTCAGAGATGACAATAACATGCTCATTGATGAAGGTAAACGCTATAGCTTCTTCCCTTCTAACCGATTTACATTAGAAGTAAACAAAGAAAACGCACTCAAAGCGGGAACAATCACGAAAAGTGAACAAGCAAGATGTCAGAATCGCATCAATTTCGACTTCAGCACAGATCGTGACCCAGCATTGGCTCGTGATGAGGTGATGATGATGGATATTGTTGCCAATAACGATTGGAAAAGAGGAATATTCTTCTCGAGTAGTCGTGGATCATCTTTCTCTGTGGCCTTATTATCAAGTGGCTTTATTAAACAAGTTGGTATGGCTTATGAGTTGAGTCCTTTGAAAGAAGAGCCGATGTTCTACAACGTTTCAAAAATGTTAAAAAACATGATGAATATGTACGAATACGGAGACATGGCAAATCCAGATGTCTTAACTGATTACTATGCACGACGTCACACCGTTCAATACCGTTCGAATTTCTTATTATTAGCTGAACAATTATTGAACCGTAAACAGAAAAGCAAAGCGATTCAAGTTTTAGATTATTCCTTGAAGTTGATGCCACTTGAAACTGTTTTAGATTTCGGAGAAGTCAATTCATGTGATCCATTTATGTCTTTAAAATACAACGAACCGGATGAGGAATACAACTATCAAGGTCAATCCATTCGTGCAAAATGCAGTGGTTCGCTTCATGAATATGTTCAGTTGTACTACCTAGCCGGAGAAAAAGCCAAAGCTGAGGCATTGGGGCAAAAATTGCTCGCCAATTTCCATAGTGTCTTTGCTTACTTCGATCATAGTGATGCTACTTTTGCAGGAAACCCTGAAAATGCAGAGGATTTAATTGCAGCGATGGATGCTTGTTTCAAAATGAACGCACTCGCTCAAAACAAACAATATGGAAGTCCAAATTCAGCATTCGCTAAAGAATTGAAAGCAGAGATTAATCATGTGTACAAAGTAATGTTGCCACGTATTTACCGTGAATTGGATCAGTTAGCATCTGAAAATGGTGAAATTGGTGATGGAACTGGAGCGTATTCAGAAATGATTGCGAATCTCCAGGTTTATATGGGAGCTATGGCTGAACATTATGGACTCATCAAAGCCCGTAATGTTCCGCAAACCATTGCGGAACCAAATGCGCAAACAATTCATCCAAGTGTCCTGTTGCAAGGTGCTAAACCATCGGATACCATTCGCTAATGGACACGAGTTTCAACGTACATTTATCTCCTTTTTTTAGCGCAATTTGTTCTAATAGAATGGATGTTGTTTACGGATCTATTTCACGAATTCTGCGGGCGAGTAAATCTTTTCCAGAAATACTTCGCTATAGGATAACAATGTGCATTTTGAGGAAAAAAATCGATTCCATAGCCTTACTTAAATTTATTCATACTGAACTTGATTCAAGCTTCTCCTAACCCTACACATCATGGTTGATCTTCCAAAATTTGAATTGCCGTTTTTTGCCGCTCTTCTTCTTTTATTAGTTCTAGCACGTTTTTTTGGTGAGATTTTCGAACGCTTGAAACAACCAGCAATGATTGGCGAAATTATTGCTGGTATTATTCTTGGTCCAAGTTTGCTTAATTTTATTCATCGCACGGAAGAGCTAAAAGTAATCTCAGATCTAGGTGTATTTTTATTGGTCATTTTGGCCGGACTTGAAATTAACTTTGATGACATCCTGAAGTCGATGAAAGGTCGCAATATCATCGTTTCTTTTTTAGCTTTTATTGTTCCCATTTTAAGTGGATTTTTAATTGGAAAACTTTTTGGTCAAAGCGTAATGACCACTGTTTTTATTGGTCTTTGCGTCGCTATTACCGCCCTGCCAGTTAGCATTCGCATTCTGATGGATCTTGGCAAATTGAATACGGAAGTAGGACAGAAAATTATTTCCGTTGCCATTTTTGATGATGTTCTAGCCCTGACCATTTTGGGGATATTGTTGGATTTAAACCACATCGACAAATCTTTTTCAGCAGTAACGACCGCAACGATAATAACCGGAGTGAAGTTACTTTGCTTCATCATTGTGGCGTATATATCGTATCGGGTTATTCAACATTTTTCTCAAAAGGAGAATTTTGTCGAACAACAAATTGACAAATTAATCAGTGTTTTAAAAGGTAAAGAGTCTTTATTTGCTTTGCTTTTCATGTTTATCTTGCTTTTTGCGACCATGACGGAGAGTATTGGACTTCATTTCATTATTGGTTCATTCTTCGCGTCGATGTTATTAAATAAAAAATTAATCGGGCCTAAAAATTTAGATCTATTTCATAAAACCACAAGCAGCATGGCCATGGGTTTTTTAGCGCCCATTTTCTTCGCTGGAATTGGACTTGAATTCAAATTTTCCGCGATCGAAAACTATGGCTTATTGTTGGCGATTATTCTCGTTTCTTTCCTTTCCAAAATGATTGGAGGATACATCGGAGGTCGTTTTGCACATTTAAGTCATCGTGCTTCTATCACCCTTGCTTATGGATTAAATGCCCGTGGAATTATGGAATTAGTGATTGCAAATATTGCTTTCCGCGAAGGATTTATCAATGTGGAAATATTCTCTATGTTGGTGATCATGGGTCTTGTTACGACACTTTCGACTCCATTTTTGCTGAAACAATCATTTAAACGACTCAACGTTTAAGTTTTCCTTCCAATGAAGAAACAAGCCAATTTTTTCCTTGTCCTACTTGTCATTTATATCTTTCTCCAATTTTCTTGGTGGGGAAATTTATTGATCCGTTTGAACAGTCAAATTGCCCTATCAGAAAGTGATTTCAATCGACGTGTATGGATGATTATTGGAGAAGGGAGTGTTTTTATGATTCTATTATTGCTTGGAATACTGAAAATCAGAAAAGTGATAATAAAAGAAATTTCCTTGTCACAGCGACAATCAAATTTTCTGCTTTCTGTCACTCATGAGTTAAAAACGCCTATTTCCTCCGTGAAACTTTTCCTCCAAACACTCATGAAACATGAATTACCTGAGGATAAAAAAACGGATTTACTCAAGAAAGCGCTGGATGAAAATGAACGATTAAGTATCCTCATTGACAATATTTTACATGCATCACGGGTAGAAAATAAGTCCTTGCAAGTCGTAAAAAGTGACGTGGATTTATCTCAACTTGTTACGTCCATTGTTGAACGTTTCCATAAAAGACACCTGAAATCCTTTATTCAAGCAGAAATTGAAAATAATCTTCATTTTTACGGTGATCCGTTTATCCTAGAAATGATTGTGGTCAATTTACTCGAGAATGCCTACAAGTATGCTGGGATTGACGCAAACATTCAGATTTACGTTAAAAAATCCACGAATTCCTTACAAATCGGAGTATCAGATGAAGGTCCTGGAATACCGTCCTCAGAAAGAGAAGCCATTTTTTATAAATTCTATCGCATTGGAAACGAAGATACACGTCAAAAACAAGGAAGTGGACTTGGTTTATTCATTGCTAATGAATTTGCGCAATTACAAGGTGGAACAATAACTTGTAAAGAAAATCAACCCAAAGGAACGATATTTGAGGTAACTTTGTTACTATGACAAATCACTTCGGACTCATCATTCTTGACGGTTGGGGTATTGGAGACAAATCATCTTCAGACGCCATTTCCGCCGCTCAGACGCCATTTATGGATTCATTATGGGAAAAGTATCCGCACGCCACGTTAAAAACCAGTGGAGAGGATGTGGGGTTGCCTGAAGGTCAAATGGGCAATTCTGAAGTTGGGCATCTGAACATTGGTGCTGGTCGAATTGTCTATCAAGAATTAACACGGATAAATAAATCCATCAGGGATGGGGAATTTCAAAGAAACCCGGTACTGCTTACAGCGTTTGAAACAGCGAAATCTCGAAATTCGAAAATCCATTTTATTGGTTTAGTTTCAGAAGGAGGTGTGCATAGTTCACAAGCACATCTACATACATTATGTGACATGGCAAAGCAGCATGGTTTGGAAAACGTTTTCATTCATGCTTTTACAGATGGTAGAGATTGTGATCCAAAAAGTGGACTTGGATTTATTCAAAAATTGGAGAATCATTTAGCCGCAAGCACCGGTAAAATTGCGAGTATTATTGGCCGATATTATGCCATGGACCGAGATAAGCGTTGGGAAAGAGTTCAAAAAGCATATCAACTACTGACGCAAGGCAAAGGAAACAAAGCTACATCAGCAGTGGAGGCCTTAGAACAATCGTATGCCAATGGTATTACAGATGAATTTTTAGAAGCTCATCTCATTGATCCAGCAGGTACCATTGTGGAAGGAGATGTTGTCATTTGTTTTAATTTCCGCACGGATCGACCAAGAGAAATCACTACAGTTCTTACCCAACAAGCATTTCCTGAATACCAAATGAATCCAATGGATTTGTATTATTGCACCATGACCAATTATGATGCTACTTACAAAGGTTTGCATGTCATTTTTGAGAAGGATAACTTAATCAATACTTTGGGAGAGGTTATTTCTAATATGGACAGAACCCAGGTGCGTATTGCTGAAACAGAAAAGTATCCACATGTGACTTTTTTCTTTAGTGGCGGCAGGGAGGAGACGTTCATCGGTGAAAATCGATTGTTGGTGAATTCACCTAAAGTTGCTACGTACGATTTACAGCCTGAAATGAGTGCCAAAGAAGTTAGAGACCGAATCAATGACAATATTCGTGAAGAACACCCAAATTTCATTTGCTTGAATTTTGCCAACCCTGATATGGTCGGACATACCGGCGTTTACAGTGCCATCATGAAAGCCGTTGAAACAGTTGATAGTTGTCTTCAATCCGTTGTTGAGACAGGGATTTCAGAAGGATATGAATTTCTAATTATTGCTGATCACGGAAATGCTGATTACGCCATCAATCCAGATGGATCTCCAAATACGGCACATAGTTTAAATCCTGTTCCAGTTATTTTAGTGACAGAAGATTCGACCATTCAATTAAATGACGGAATCTTGGCGGATGTGGCGCCAACCATCCTAAATCGAATGCGGATTGCAGCGCCGATAGAAATGACCGGGAAATCGCTTCTAAAACATAATTCTTAAGATTCTAGGATTACTCCTTTGTGTCCAAGTCGTTCAATGTATTGAAATTCCTTTTCATTGATACTTCCTGGCACAAAAACGAAGCGCTTGTCGTACATCACATCATTCACCCAAAAACTCACCCAAAATTCATTGGTTAAATCAAACAATTCGGGCATAATTGGTTCTATACGAGCAGCCTCATTTGGCAACATGAGCTCAATACCCTTACGCAAGGTGGAAGTTTTAATTTGTTCGCCAGTATTTGGATTTTCTCCATATCCAGTGGACGCAACAATAATACCTTCCATGATATCATCGCGTAAATTTAATAAGTAAACGATGTATTCCTTTTCGTTATTTTCCAAGGGTATTTCCACAAGGGCAATGGACACATTCTCTACTTTCGGTCCTTTTAATTCCTCTCTCATTTTGTTTATTCTTTCGTCGTGAATCCAAATACTTCTTGCATGTGTTTCAACAGTCTTTGTTTGACTTCATGCATGGGGATTTTTCTACCGAGTTCTTTTTCAAGTGACGTAACTGCTTTATCATCAATTCCACAAGGCACAATATTCGAAAAATAACCTAGATCTGAATTGATATTGAATCCTATTCCGTGCATGGTAATCCATCTTGAACATTTTACACCCATCGCACAAATTTTTCGCGCACTGGATAAATTCGGATCGATCCATACCCCTGTTAAACCTTCATATCTTCCTGCCAAAACACCGAAATCATTCAAGGTTAATATCACCGCTTCTTCCAGATAACGCATGTACTTATGAATATCCGTAAAAAACTGTTCCAAATCGATGATCGGATACATAACTAATTGACCAGGGCCATGATATGTAATATCTCCTCCCCTATTGATTTTATAGTATGTCGCAGAAGCGGCTAAAAGTTCGTTTTCATCCAACAATAAATGTTCTTGTTTACCACTTTTGCCAAGTGTATAAACATGTGGATGCTCACAAAACAATAAGTGATTTATCGGTAAATCGTTTGTGTTATTTGTGCGATTTGCCACTTTTAAATCCACAGATTCTTTCAGAAAAGATTCTTGAATATCCCAGGCTTCCTTGTAATCAATCAGTCCAAGATCTTGAACTTGAACTATAGGTGTTTCCATTAAAACTTTGCCAATTCTCCTTTCAGATAGTCGATGATTTCAATATCCATGATATCAGCTCCATTCATCTCACACAAGTAGTAAGAAGCCCAATCAACAATATGAATCAAGTATAAAGATCGCTCAATGAAAGAATCGCCTTTGGCATGCAATGTAAACACTTTACCACATTTCTTTTCAACGGCATCCTTTGTAATTTCAAATCTTTTTTGATTTCTTGGATGTAAGTCGCCAGTACTGAAGAATACCGGAGCAAAACGAGCATCTCCACCACTCCATCCAACAAGTTCGTTGTGATTCATTTCAGGAATCGTATGATGCCAACCTAAATATTTTGAATTTTCATTGAATTGTTGACGTGCTCTTACAATTACTCCTTCATACTTCGTTTCAGCATAATAAACGCCTACTTTTCCGAATAAATGGGCAGCCAATTCTTTGCCAATTGCTTGTATAGCATCAAGTTCGCTGCTTAACATTTTTGCCGATTTGTTCATCGTCGGAACATGCTCAGCAGAAGTAAATCCTAATTCAGCTAGTATATGTAATAATTGAACAACCGAAAAAGCCAAGGCACTTCTTGGTGGATTTCCACCAGGTACAATCACACAATCGTAACCGTTTTCATTACAAAAAGAAGCTAAATGACCTCCACTTGTGATACCAATAATATGACATCCCTTTTCCTTTGCTTCAAGAATACTCATGGTTGTTTCCTCCGTATTTCCAGAATAAGAAGAACCTATAACCAATGTATTTTTTCCAGCAAATGCAGGAAGTACATATTCGTTACTAACGACAACTGGTACTTGAATCTCATCTTGAATCCAATTGGAAACAATTTTTGCCCCAATTCCAGATCCACCTAAACCACAAATTACAATGTGATGTATCTCATTTTTAGGTTTTTGAAAGTTGCTTGCATGAGCAATAGCCGTAGCGTCTACGATATTTTGAGGAAATGCTTCTATTAACTTTTTCATTCAATTATTTTTTACGATTGCAAAGTTACAAGAATGATTTAAAAAAAACACTTGTAAATTGTAATTCCTACCTGAGCACTGTGACATGTCCAACAAGTGTACGGGCTTCCCCTAAATTATCTACATACCTGATCTTCCAGGTGTAGACACCGAGTTGTACGTCCTTGTTGTCTTTGTATCTTCCATTCCACCCTTCGGCGATTTGATCTGTTTCCCATACCAATTGGCCCCAGCGGTTGTAGATCCATAAATCATAGCTCTTCACTGCATCCACATTTGAGAAGATTGGTAAGAATAATTCATTCAAGCCATCACTATTGATCGTGATCGCATTTGGTACATATACGTTCAACATCTCATTGAGCCAGAACACATGCGTCACTGTATCAACACAGCCATTCGTGTCC
>JBJTMU010000102.1:0-5877 GCA_046070685.1 Flavobacteriales bacterium
TCTGAAAGGAATTCAAATTAGACGAGGAAACCAAATAGGGTATTTTCCCAAGTTCATTCGATTTTCCAAATACAGAATATCCATCAATACATCCATGCAATTGAAACCGTAGCGTATCCGAGGCATTTGCTTTCGATATGAATGCAAATGAACAGAATAAATAAATGAACCAATTTTTCAAATTACTTTTGGATTAAATCTCCCGTTCCGTAACGAATTTTCTGAATGGCAGTTGGCTGACCATAATACCAAATATCACCCGTACTGGAGAACTCTGCTTTTAACTTAAGTAAATCCGCATTCAAAAAGGATGTTCCATTGGAAGCATACATCACAGAAATGGAATCACTAACAGTCATTGACCGTGCATCAAAAGTTCCATATCCATCAATGTCACAGCGCAAAAAATGACATTGTCCGTTTAATTTAATACCTGAGAATCCATGCGGATTAACAACATTTATTGAATTTGCTTGAACGTTCAAATCCAAATCACCCGCTCCGTCGTTCATTAACACATCCAAATGTGGCGTATGAATCGTGTCTGCATTGTTCAAATTCTCTGATCCCCAATAAATCAATTTGGACAACTCTTTGAAATGGATTTTAATGCGCACATCGCCCGTTTTATAACGTAAAAAAGGACATTTATTTCGGTTCCAAATCTCCAGTTTTCCATCAACAACCGTCCACTCGATAAAGTTGAGGAGATTTTCCCCAGCTTGTATTTCTAAGTAAGCAATTGAATCCTGAATCAGTTCTATTTTTAATCGCTGATGCAATTCCATTTGCTGAAAATCCGGCAACGGAATGAGCTTGGTTGTCTGCGAACCAGTTCCTTTCCAGCATGTTCTATTTTCAGGTTTCTTACACGCTTGCAACGGCAAAAGCAAGACCAATAAAACAACCACGATTAGCCTATTCATTTCGCGTGTTTTTTAATGTGATATGTAAGTCCAAATTCAAAATAATCTGCTTTTGCGTAATGCGTTTTCAATCCAAAAAATGCACTCATTGAATGATTTATATAGTATCGGCAACCTAAACGAATGTACAATGGACCTTCAGCTCTGTATCGATCTCTTACATAAACACCCAATCCATAAACAAAATTGAATCGATCTAAGGGTAACAAATACGAAGCAGAGACACCAACTTGCAAAATATCCCATTGCGTTTTGGGAACCATTGGTTCATAATTCAACAAAGCTTGTTTTGAAATAACGTCTAAATTCAATTCAAAGCCTGCCTTCCAACTGAAATAATTACGAAGCGAAAGGGAAGTTCCATAAACTGGATACTTTTTACCACCGATTGGCATCGTTTCCTTTGCCGAAAGCAACCCATTTATACTCCATTGCCATTGCTGATAGGTCAGGAAATTATCTTTTGGAGGAAGTGGAAGATTTGCTACCTCATCTTTGGAAGGAGCAACAATTCGTTTCGAATGGCCGGTGAAATAATGTTGAAATCCGAGTGAAAGATAAGGTAAATTAATACCCAAATTAGGCACTTTGAAGGAACCATTGCTAAAATGTGTCATGTCTAAGGACAAGGTCACTGCTGATTGTTTAAACGCGTAGGTTTGTTTTAATGCAAAACACATAATTGCATTCAAATGTGAGCCAATGGCCACATTTTTTGGATTTAAAACGGGATCATAGGGCTTATTCGTGTACCCACAACCTGTTCCGAATTTCCAATCCATCCGGTAATTTTTATATCGAATCAAGGGCATTTCAGCAAAACCATAAACACCAACAAAACGACCAAGAATGGCATTGTTTCCAACAGAACCAATGAATAATGTACTACCAACTAATGGATTTCGATAAGCAGAATGCCATTGCTTTTCACCATTCAATTTTTTGACATAGGAAAGTTCTGTTGCGATCCCCAATTGCTGAGGCAAATGCGCCATTCCCGCATGATGTGCAGCCAGAAATCCAACCTTTTCGCGGATTTCAAATCCTTCTTGCGCAAATGCTAATTTCGTCAGAAACAGAGCAAGACAAAAAAGAAGGAAGCATTTTTTCATATTTCAAAATTAATGAAATCTTTGAAGCAAGAATAACTTTAACTTTGTCTTATGGATTCAAGACTTGTCGCATTTGAGCGCTTACTAAACATTATGGATGATCTTCGTGAAAAATGTCCGTGGGATCAAAAACAAACCTTCGAAACATTACGAAATTTAACCATCGAGGAAACGTATGAACTGACCGATGCGATTACCAAAAATGACCTTAACGAAGTTCGTGGTGAAATCGGTGATTTATTTTTACACCTCGTATTTTATTGTAAACTGGGAGAGGAACAAGGAGCTTTCGATGTTACGAATGTCTTAAACGCGATCTGTGAAAAGCTCATTTACCGCCATCCACATATTTATGGCGATGTTGAAGTGTCAGGCGAGGAGGAAGTAAAAGCAAACTGGGAAAAACTCAAATTGAAAGAAGGTAAAAAATCCGTTTTGGAAGGAGTTCCTTCCTCCTTGCCTGCATTGGTCAAAGCCACCCGGATTCAGGAAAAAGCGAAAGGAATAGGTTTCGAATGGGAACACCGACAAGACGTTTGGAAAAAGGTTGAAGAGGAAATGCAGGAACTACAAGTGGAAGTAGAAGCCAATTCAACAAACATCGAGGAAGAGTTCGGAGATGTCCTTTTTTCTTTGGTTAATTATGCACGATTTATCGGTATTTCACCAGAGAACGCATTGGCGCAAACCAATCAAAAATTCATTAACCGATTTCAATTGATGGAAGATATTATCAAAGAAAAAGAAATGGACATCCGCAACATGACCTTAAATGAATTAGATGTTTTTTGGGATCAAGCCAAATTAAAATTGAAGAAACAATGAGTAATCCAGAATTAAAAATTTTAGAAACCGTCATTTTGATTACCCTTACGGTGATCATTAAATTCCTTGCAACTAAATCGGTTAATCGATTCCTTACACGATTTGAATTTGATGTGAAACGTAAACGAATCACGGTCAGAATTATTAATCTATTTCTATGGATCTTTGTGGCGATCGTTTTAGCAGGAATTTGGAATATTGACGAAAAAGGATTTGTGGTATTTATCACCTCGATTATCACCGTGATGGGCGTTGCCTTCTTTGCGCAATGGTCGATTTTATCGAACATCACATCGAGTTTGATTTTATTTTTTAATCATCCATTAAAAATTGGGGAAACGGTTCAAGTCTTGGATAAAGAATATGACATTGAAGGAGAACTTGTGGACATCAGCTTCTTCTTTATGTACATTAAAACAAAGGAGAATCACATGGTGACGATACCCACATCCGTTGTTTTGGCAAAAACGATTGTACGCAAATAATTAAAGATGAATGGATAACTCAAGTTGTCCGCCTAATCCCAGTTCGACTATTTTCTTCAGTGTAGAAAAACGTACTTCTTTCATATCGTTTTCTAATTTAGAAATATAGGATTTTGTGGTTCCCACTTTGGTGGCTAATTGTTCTTGAGTCATCCCTTTCTCTAATCTAGCACTTTGTATCATGGCACCTAAACGAAATTCTTGATAACCTTTGTCTAATGCATCGCGAGATTCAGAACCTTTTGGGCCATAATGTTTGTCTTTGAACTGATCTAATGTCAGTAATTTACTTGTTGTTTTCATACTCTTTTTTTAATTGAATGGCACGTTTGATTTCTCTTCGTGGTAGCTTTTGAGTTTTCTTTTGAAATGCATTGATTAAAACAATCAATTGACCTTCATCGAAAAAACAAAAAATTCGAAAAATTTCCCCTCCGTTTTGAATTAGAATTTCAAACAAACCTTCTGTCCCATGAATATGCTTAAGGTATTGGCTAGGTATCACTGGCAACTCTTGTAATAACTCGAGGGTCCAAATAATTTTCTCCTTTACTTTAGGTTTCTGCCGAACAAAAAAATCTTCAAAATATGATTCAAAAAAGAGGATTTCTCTTAACTTCTCTCCCACTTTCTCCATACAAAAATACAATTAGTTTCACTTTAGTACAACTTTTTATGTATTTTTTTCTCATATTTTTTTTATTAGAACCAAAACAATAACGCAGAAATGAGAATTTATTGTTTAAACAGGCTTGCTTACACAGGGAAACAGAGGAAATACTTTTCCACAGGTTGAGCTAAAGCAGAGATATTCAAATTGTCAGAAGCTTTCGTTAAATCAACAATGTCTCCATTTTTCATTAACAAATTAATGTTTTGTTTATCTTGATTGTACGCTTTATTCGTTAGGATGTCTGAATAAACAAAATAATCAACTTCCTCCGGGCTCAACTGAAATGCATCCTGAACGCGCTGACGCTCTGATGAAATTCGTTCCGAACTGAAAGGTTCTTTCGAAATCACGATTTTAAATAATTTTCGATTGACTAGTGACTTTGACAAGCGTGCTAAAATCGCATCTGGATGTGTTTGCCAAACTTTAATCGCTGACCAAATATCGTAATCGTCTAATTGAGCGAAATTTTCAAGTGCTTCTGGTTTCGATTGAAAATCAGCTTGACTAATATCTTGTCGCATGAAATAATTCAAGGCAGGACTAGCAAATATTACCTCTCCTTTTTTGGCCAAATATTTCGCTCTTCGCAAGGCATGAATCAACATAAATTCGGCTGCTACAACGGTTTTATGCAAATAAACTTGCCAATACATAAGCCGTCTGGCAACAATGAATTTTTCAATGGAATAAATTCCTTTCTCTTCAAGCACCAATTGTCCGTCACAAACATTGAGCATTTCAATCAATCGTTCAGAACCAATAATTCCCTCACTAACTCCAGAATAAAAACTATCGCGATTCAAATAATCTAATCGATCCATATCTAATTGACTGGAAACCAATTGATGTAAAAAAGGTTTGTGGTAGTTATTTTGAAATATTTGTAAAGCAACATCCAATTTCCCATCGAATTCTTTCGATAATTCTTCGATAAAAAAAGAAGAAATTTCCTCATGACTGACACCACAAACGATATCATATTCCAAGGCATGACTGAACGGTCCGTGTCCGATGTCGTGTAAAAGAATAGCCAAGCAAACTCCTCTTTCTTCCTCCGCAGTGATTTCATGTCCTTTTCTTCGAATGGTTGACACTGCTTCGCTCATCAAATGCATGGCTCCGAGTACATGATGGAAACGCGTATGATTCGCTCCAGGATAAACCAAATGACTCAATCCCAATTGCATGATTCGTCGAAGTCGCTGCATATGAGGATGTTCCAAAATATCGAAAATTATTTCATCTGGAATTGTAATAAATCCATAGACAGGGTCGTTAATAATTTTCTTCTTGTTGTTACGATGTGGATTCGGATGCAATTGAGTACCTTTAAAAAATTCATTCAAAACTATTAAAAATAAGGCATATGCAAGGTAAAATTCTTTGGGCGGATGATGAAATTGAATTATTGAAACCACATATCTTGTTTCTAGAGGCAAAAGGCTATAAAGTCGATCCGGTTACGAATGGCCGAGATGCCATTGAAAAAGCCTTAGAAAATCAATACGACATCATCTTTTTGGATGAAAACATGCCCGGACTTACCGGTCTTGAAACCTTATTTCAAATCAAAGAACAAAAACCTTTGGTTCCTGTAGTGATGATTACCAAAAGTGAAGAAGAGCACATCATGGAGGAAGCTATTGGAAGTAAAATTGCAGATTACCTTATCAAACCAGTAAACCCCAACCAGATTCTTTTGAGCATTAAAAAGAACCTAGATCAATCCAAGCTTGTCAGCCAAAAAACCAATTCGAATTACCAGCAAGAATTTCGTCAACTTGGCATGCAATTGATGGGACGAATGGATGCTGAAGAATGGAAAGAATTTTACGCGAAATTGGTTTATTGGG
>JBJTMU010000103.1:0-5037 GCA_046070685.1 Flavobacteriales bacterium
CTGTATGGATTGTTGTATTGGAAATCATGACTGAAATGATTGGTTTTCGATTGAATGGATGATCGAAAATTCAATTGCATGAACTTTAAGTTGAAACGATAATTTAATCCCGTGTAAACGGTGTACTGGTTACTGGTATAACTTGTGGTATATTGACTCAGAATTTCCGCAGTGAGTCCTTTCGTGATTTTATATTCCCCCGAAAGGAAAAAATTACTTTTATCGAAATCTGTTGAATTGTGATTAAATCTGGATTGAAATTGCGCATTCACATTCCATTTTTTCGAAGCTTTGTATTTTACCTGAAACCAATACCATGTGGAAAAATCACTGTCTGTTGACTGTGCAGTCAGGATGGATGAACTCAGTAAAAATAAGGCAAGAATTCTAGTCGTTAAGGGCATCATAAATAAGCAATTGATTGGTCGTCATAACACGGTCACCTACGTTTAATCCTGATTTGATATAGGCGAAATCCCCCGTTTGACGGTAAACAGAAATTTCTCTCGTACTGATTTTACCCTTATGTTCAATCATCACAAAAGTTTTACTTCTGTCGAAAACGATTGCGGTAGCGGGAATGGTAATCAGTTGGATTGGCTCAGCATAAGAAAGTTTAATGGTCGCACGCATTTCAGGTTTCAATTTGTAGCCCATATTCGGAAGGACAATGCGCACTTGCATCGCCTTTGTTTCTTCGTCAATCATATTATAGATTTTGTCTACTTTTCCTTGAAAATTTTCGTCGGGATAACTGATGGTCGAAACGGAAGCCTTTTGATTTAATTGAACTTTGGCAATATCGACTTCATTCACGTTGGCAATCGCCCACACGTCTGAAATTTCGGCAATATCGAAGATGTTATCTGTCTTGTCGCTGCGCAACAACATGTCCGCATTGATGTTTTTCTGGATGATAAATCCGCTAATTGGAGCACGAACTTCGAAAATAGCACCTTTCTTGATGTGGTAAATTTGGTAGGTTTCCTGAACGCGGTTCAGTTGAGATTGTGCCTTGTCTAAATTACTTTTTGCTAAAAGAACTTCTCGTTCCGAGCAAAGTCGTCCGTTGAATAATTCTTGGGTAACTTTCACATTGTTTTTGGCAACAGCGAGGTCATTTTTTGCATCCTCTAATTCCATTTCAAAACTTGCTACTTCCGTACTTCGGATGGTTGCCAGCAATTGATTTTTTTGAACATGATCACCAAGTTCTACGAAAACTTTGACCACATTTCCACCGACAACTGGAAAAACTTCAATCATTTTGTTGTTGTCAGCACTGATTTTTCCGAAGAACACCAGTTCGTTTTGAACGGTATCCATTCTAGCGGACTCAAATTGCGTATTTTTCTTCATTTTTGCACTTAATTCAAAAGGCTTTACTTCTTCGTTTTTCTTTCCATTGGAAGTACAAGCCCCCATAAAAAAGGAAAGTGCAATAGTAAAAAGTAAGGAGGATTTAGGAGAGCGAGGGTTAATTGACATTTTCTGAGCTTAAATAATGAATGAAAAGACGATTTAATAAAATTTGTTTTTTGATTTCGTTTAGAAAGATGAAGCTTTGACTATATGTTTCCATGAAATCGGTGAATTCCATTAAGGAGATATTTCTCAAGGTGAAATTGCTGAGCATCCCTTCATAGACTTCATTGAAGTTGGATTGCTGTTGTTGCGTTTCTTGAAAGGAGGATTGATAAAATTGAAGATTATCGATGCCTTTTTGGAGATCTATTCGCATGGATAACGCCAATTCCTTTTCGTTTAGTTGCTCCTGATAAATTTTGTTCTCGGCCATTTTAATGTTGCCCGCATTTCGATTCCACATTGGTAATGGGATTTTAAAGGTAAGATTCGATTGATTTTGAAATGCGCCTCCTCGCTGATCATAGGCAGCTCCAACGGTGAGATCTGGAATAGCTAATTTCTTTTGATATATCAAATTTAACTCACTGTTCTCAATCATGTATTTCACATACAGATAAGTTGGATTCTTCGTCATCGCACTTTCCATGAGTCGGTCGATGCTTTGATTGAAAGGTTGATTATAATAGCTTGTTTCATTGGCTAACGTCAACTGAAATGAACTTGCATCTCCAATTAATAGTTTGATTTTGGCTTCGTGATCTAATTGTTCCTGTCGAATTCCTGCAATGACATTCTTAATGTTCAAATTCAAGGATTGTAATCGAACTACATCCTTCAACGCAATGTTTTTTAACGCAACTTGTGCCGTGTATTTTTCGATCAATGAATCAAGTTGGTTGGATTGAGCTTGAAGCCGTTGAATATTTTCTTGATTGAAATAATAGGCGTAGAAATGATTCCCCAATTCATAGCGTAAGGAACGAAGCAACTGTTCGAAGGATAATTCGGCCAGCTTTACATTGCTTTGCTCAAAAGCAATTTCACTTTTACGTTTACCGCCAATCTGAATGAGTTGTTCAATCGCCACTGCTTTCTGACCGGTATTTCCAACATTAAAAACTTGCTTGGCATTCGGATTATAGGCATTCAATTCGCCGGAAAGAACGGGTAAATCCCAGATTTTTGCTTGAATTACGGCTGCTTTTGCTGAAGATATTTGATACGTCTCCGCCAGGAGTTGTAAATTGTTTTTTTGCAAAAGTTGTTCGCAATCGCTGAGCGAAAGTGTTTTTTGTGCTTGAAAAGTACCGCTCAACGCTAGGACAAATATCAGCAGGAATCTTAGATTCATAAAGGTGTTCTTTGAAAATACAAAGTTCAGTTATCCGTCTTAAGCCGACCTTTACAATCACCTTAAAAACACCTTAAGTTTGTTAAATTAAAATAGCAATTAAAATGTGATGCGGAAACAATTGGATTTATGTTGCTTACTATAAGCAATTTGATAGCCATAGATCTGCAGAATCCGATAAACAATGCGGAGTCCTAGTCCGAGTCCTTCTTTGTTTTTGGCATTTTCTCCACGCATAAATGGTTCATAAAGCAAGTCAATTTCCGATTCTTTTAACAACTTACCTTTATTTACGATTTGCAAGTAACAACGTTGGTTCTCATACCCAAATTTAATAATGGGCGCCTTTTCATTTCCATAAACCCAAGCATTTTTCAAAAGGTTTCCGATGGCAATCTCCAGCAATTGAGCATTCATTCGTATGGTTAGTGCGTCTGACAAATCTTCGCTGTTATCGAATTCCAAATGCACTTTGAATAATGGAAAGACGCGTGTAACTTTCTCGATGCAATTGTACACAATTTCATCCAGACGACATGTTTCGTTTAATTCATTTTGCTTGGACTCCATTTTTGAAAGGATGAGTAAGGAACTAATGAGTTCGTTGAGCTGCGTCACTTCATCCAATTGTTTTTTTAAGAACTTGGCTTGTTCGTCATCGACATGTGTCAATTGATTTTCAATTTGAGAACTCATGCGGGCGAGGGGAGTGCGCAATTCATGTGACGCTTGAGACGTAAATTCCTTTTGCTTTTGATACGCTTTTGAAATCCGTTGAATCATGTGATTGAATTCATTACTCAATAAGTGGATTTCATTTTTACTCTGAATGGGAACCACGAAGGATTCGTTTAGGTTCTGCTCATTGATGCGTGTGATTTCATGGTGAAAGTCATCCAATGGTTTCAATTGACGTTTAATGATGAGAAATGAAATCAACCAAGCGGCAAGCGTGAAAATTAAATAAGCACCAAGAAGGGAGTAACGTAAAAAGTTCATTTTTCGAATTCCGAGACTGTCCTTAGCGGCGATGATGGCGATATAGGATTGATGTTGATTCGGATAATACAATCCAAACAGTTCTAACTCTCCTTTGGACCAATACCATTTTTTAACAGATTGAATGTGACGCAATGTTTCTTTCGTCCACTGGATGTCATTTTTTCTACGCGTCGCATAAATCAACTCATAGTCTCCATTAAAAATCAAGGTTTGATCCTTGTGAAGTTGATCTTCTTGACGTTTATCCAAGGCATTTAAAATGCGCACATTCACAGTTTTTAATTCTTGGAGCAATTTGATGTTCGACTTAGCTTTTTCTTCGAGTCTTTCTGTGAATTCTTGCTTCCTGAAATTTGAAAACAAGGAGTAAACCGATATGCAAATAATCCCGAAAAGCACCGTAAAAATGATGCTGATATACAGAGATATTTTACTCTTAATGGTCATTCTTTCGATTGAATAAAATAGCCAAATCCAACTTTTGTATGAATGAGTTTGGAATCAAAACCGCGATCAATTTTATTACGTAGAAAATTAATGTACACCTCAATCGTATTCAAGTTCGTTTCGACGTGCTCGTCCCACAATTGGTCAGCAATCTGTTGTTTCGATAGCACGATTCCTTGATGTTCCACAAGGATGAGTAAAAGTTTGAATTCTTTCGGTGTTAATTCAATTTTCTGTCCATTTCTCATGACCATTTTTTGATGATGGTCGATGTGCAAGTCGCCGATATCTTGTGTTTTTGCACTCACCAGTGCATTTCCTTTTCTGCGTTCTAAGGCTTGAATGCGCAGCCAAAGTTCTTCGAGTAAAAATGGTTTGACAAGGTAATCATCTGCGCCAGACTGATAGGC
This sequence comes from Flavobacteriales bacterium, assembly GCA_046070685.1. Classification (GTDB taxonomy): domain Bacteria; phylum Bacteroidota; class Bacteroidia; order Flavobacteriales_D; family Crocinitomicaceae; genus UBA952. The sequence continues at coordinate 4,579 of JBJTMU010000103.1, forward strand.
TTCACTTTTCTCTTCAATCTCACCATAAGCTGTGGTCATGATGATCATGGCTTCTGGTAGTTTCTGACGAATCAGTTTACATAATTCTAGTCCATTAATTTTGGGAACATTGATATCCAATAAAAATAAATCGAAAGTTTCGTTTCTGATTTTTTTTAGGAATAAATCACCATCGTAAACGTGATCGCATTTCACCTCCTTGTGACGAAGAAATTCTGAAATTTCTTTCGTTAAAATGGGATCGTCTTCTAATAACAGAATCTTCATAGTCATTCATCCAACGGAAGATAATGTGGCGTTGATTTTAACTCAGCTTTTGTTCGTTATAAGAACAGTGAAACGAATTATTTAATCAAAAGCACTAACCATCCACCTAGTGTACCTACCAAAGATAGCACTAAAACCAACACTTGTATCGGCGTGATGTTTAACTTTTTCCCTTCACCTTCTTTGGATAAA
>JBJTMU010000104.1:0-79226 GCA_046070685.1 Flavobacteriales bacterium
CGATTTTAAAACCCCGACATTCGTCAGAATGATCGGGGTTTTTTTATGCCTTGAATTTTTTTAAGGACATTCAGAATTACATAACAAATACTGGGAGAGTAATCCCGAATGTTTCGGGAGACACCGATTTTAAATCCCCGACATTCGTCAGAATGATCGGTTTTTTTTTATGCCTTGAATTTTTTTTGGGACATTCAGAATTACATAACAAATACTGGGAGAGTAATCCCGAGAGTATCGGGAGACGCCGATTTTAAAACCCCGACATTCGTCAGAATGATCGGGGTTTTTTTATGCCTTGAATTTAATTCCTCTTCAAAACTCACTTTGATTTCGTACCTTTACTACTATGGGAATTGTACAAAAAGATGCCATCCGAACGTCCATTATTTCTTTTGTAGGACTCATTCTGGGTTACTTGAATAAAGGTTTTCTTTTTGTGCTTTTATTTTCTCGCGCCCAGGTTGGACTCGTCAATTTGGTAATGAACGTTGCTTTGTTATTTGCGCAATTTGCCAACTTTGGAACAATTTATTCGACCTGGAGATTTTTTCCTTTTTTCCGAAATAAAGATCGAAAACACTTTGGATTCTTACTGGCTAATTTGTTGGTGGTTTGTATTGGGATTACCTTATTTTCGTTGATTATTTTTTTACTGAAAGATACCATTGTTAAAAATTATCAGGAGAATTCTCATTTATTCGTTGATTACTATTACATGGTTATTCCCCTAGGGATTTCTATTGTACTCTTCCAATTATTCGAAAATCACATGCGTGGTATGCATGAAAATGTATTGCCTGTCTTTTTACAGGATGTCGTTTTACGTTTATTAACAAGCCTTCTTCTTTTAGGTACCTTCGTAAATTGGTTTACATTTCCTCAGTTTTTTATAGCTTACGTAGCCTTACATTTTCTTGCTCCAATTTATCTGTTTGTTTATTTGTGGCGTAAAAAGGAACTACATTTTTCCATTAAATCCATTCAAATCTCTAATCGTTTTCAAAAAATCATTTTTTCTTATACGTCATTCAGCTATCTAAATTCTTTAGCAGCTTTAGTGGTTGTTTCAATGGATTCATTGATGATTGCTAAATACAATGGACTTTCAGATACTGGCGTTTATACCACCACTTTACTATTGATTAGTGCGGTGATTTTTCCGTATCGTTCGGTAATTCGGGTTTCGTCACCTTTGATTTCTAAACAGTGGAAGGAACGAAATATGACTGGAATGAAAGAGCTTTATCAGAAAAGTTCTTCCATCGGATTATTACTTGGTCTTCTTGGTTTTTTAGGTGTTTGGTTGCCCATAAAAGAAATCTTTAGTTTTATCCCTGGATATGAGAAAGGAATTTGGGTGTTTTTCTTTTTGATGATGGGACGCATCGTTGACATGTATTTCGGATTAAATGGCATCATTTTATCCACTTCTAAGAAATATAAGTCCGATTTTGCCTTTACACTGATGCTCATCATTTGCGTGTACGCTTTTAATTTGTATCTCATACCCAAATACGGGATTGTAGGAGCGGCAATTTCTACAGGATTTGTATATATTCTGTATAATTTGCTTCGTGGATGGTACATTGCCAGAGCTTATCAATTAAAACCATTTCAATTTGTTCAAGCAAAATTGATCTTGGCTTTTGCTATTTTTATTGGTGCTTATTATTGTCTGATCTATCTACTGAATGATTTTTCTTTTATCCATGCCAAATGGATGATTATCCTATTGAAGGAATTCATTTTATTAATTGGTTTTATCTTTCCAATCTATTGGTTAAATTTAGAACCTGAATCAACAGGTTACATTAGAAGTTTACTAAAACGATTTACTAAATAAATTTTCCATGAAATCAGTTATTGCGTTTTGTTTAGGTCTATTTCTGGTTGGAATTCCAGGAGCTAATGCACAAGAAATTGATCCAGATGATTCTTTTACATTCGAAATCGCTTTGCCAAATGCGATGTACAATCAGCCATACAAAACCATTATGCAAGGACTTATTCAAAGTAGTGCGAACTATCAATACACCTTGAAAAATGGACTTTCCTTTGGTGCAGGTTTGCATTATACCTATTTTGCGATTAACGAATTTCGGGTACCTTCAAAAGTTTATGGAGGTATCCATAGTGCAGCTGCCTACGTGAAAATTGGACACGAGAAATTTTGGTCTGAACGATTTGGAACTGATTTCGGTGTAAAAATGGGCTACCTTCAAAGTTATACCGTAAGCGATTTATTAAAATCAAAAGGGATTCCATACAATTTTATTGAAAGCACGTACATCGAACCATGTATAGGTTTTGTCATTACAGCAGATGTCAACTGTAGTTACCGCTTAAATATTGGTTATCCAATTTACGGCTATGGATTTACTCCTTGGATGATTGGTATTGATTCGAACATTGGATACGATCCAAAGGAATACACTAAACCTAGCTCGTTTTTAAGCGTGGGATTTGCTTATACCTACTATTTTAACGGTAAAAAATCTGCCGCGGAAGATTAGGTCTGAAGTACACCAACATTGTATGCTTTCTCAATAGGAGAAAGGTTTGCCGCCTCAATTCCCATGGAAATCACTTTTCTTGTTTCCGCTGGATCAATGATTCCATCTACCCATAATCGACTTGCTGCATAATAAGGTGAAATCTGTTCGTCGTATTTATTTTTTATTCGATCGAAAAGTTCTTTTTCTCTCTCAGGAGTGATTTCCTCACCTTTTCCTTTCAATGTTGCGACTTCAATTTGTAACAATGTTTTTGCTGCTGCAGCTCCCGACATAACAGCAATCTCAGCTGTGGGCCAAGCAAAAATCAATCTTGGATCGTATGCTTTTCCGCACATCGCATAATTTCCTGCGCCATAAGAATTCCCCATTACAATGGAAAATTTAGGGACCACACTATTCGACATCGCATTGACCATTTTTGCTCCGTCTTTTATTATTCCTCCTTGTTCGCTTTTGGACCCAACCATGAATCCAGTTACATCATGAAGGAAGATGAGTGGAATTTTCTTTTGATTACACAACATAATGAATCGTGCGGCTTTATCGGCCGAATCGGAATAAATCACACCACCAAATTGCATTTCTCCTTTCGCATTTTTGACGATTTCACGATTGTTCACCACAATTCCAACACTCCATCCGTCAATGCGCGCATAGGCAGTGATGATCGATTTTCCATACGTTGGTTTGTATTCGGTAAATTCAGATCCATCCACCAAACATTTGAGAATTTCCCTTGTTGGATATGGTTTTGATCGGTCTTCCGGAATAATTCCGTAAATATGTTTGATGTCAACAGCTGGTTCCAACGCGTCGATACGATCAAATCCGGCTACTGCTTTGTGACCAATTCGACTCATCAAATCTCGAATGGTAGCAATACATGTTTGATCATCCTCCACCTTGTAATCACAAATTCCGGAAACTTCCGTTTGTGTTGTTGCTCCACCTAATGATTCATTGTCAATGCTTTCTCCAATCGCTGCTTTTACCAAATACGATCCAGCTAAAAAGATGGTTCCTGTTTTATTGACAATTAATGATTCATCAGACATAATAGGTAAATAAGCTCCTCCTGCCACACAACTTCCCATCACTGCAGCGATCTGTGTAATTCCCATCGAACTCATTTGTGCATTGTTTCGGAAGATGCGTCCAAAATGTTCTTTATCTGGGAAAATTTCATCTTGCATCGGAAGATAAACACCTGCCGAATCAACCAAATAAATGATGGGCAATTTATTTTCCATCGCAATTTCTTGCGCTCTTAAATTCTTTTTTCCGGTAATTGGAAACCAAGCGCCTGCTTTAACTGTGGCATCATTTGCTACAACGATACATGGACGTCCTTTCACATAACCCATCACCATTACGACTCCGCCAGAAGGACAACCACCGTGTTCTTTGTACATGCCATATCCAGCCAAAGCACCGATTTCCATTCGTTTGGATCCAGGATCTAGTAACAAATCAATGCGTTCACGAGCGGTTAATTTACCACTTTGATGTTGTTTTTCAATTTTTGCTTTTCCTCCACCTAAGTAGATTTTTGCCAATTCTTGTTCTAATGCACTTATTTTCAAGCGCATTTTATCTTCATTGTAATTGAATTCTAGTTCTTTCTGTGAAACAGCCATATTTGTTGATTGGGATTCAAATATACGAAATGTAATGTTTGTTTTGATTTCAAATTTTGGCATTAAAATTCGTGTGGTACACGAATTGTTTCCTTGCCATGTTTGTACTTTTTCCTATTTTCACACATTCATTGAAATTTATCCTTCATTATATGCATTCAAATCACGTAGCGGAACATCCGGAGAAACCAAAGAAAAGTCGTTTGACACTCTACATCCTCATTGCGATGGTACTCGGTGCGACCTTAGGTGCCATTGTGCATCAAAGCGTGGATGCTGATACTGCAACAAAATTTAGTACCTATATTAAATTATTAGCAACCATTTTTATTCGTTTGGTTCAAATGATTATCGCTCCGTTGGTCTTGAGTACGTTGGTCGTTGGGATTGCAAAACTTGGTGATCTTAAATCTGTTGGTAGAATAGGGGGGAGAGCACTCGGATGGTTTTTTACGGCTTCCTTTATTTCGCTTATTATTGGATTGATGTGGGTGAATTTCTTGAAGCCAGGAGTTGGGGTGAATCTTTCGAATGTTGACCTTTCCGCTTCTGCAGAAGTTACTGAAAAAACACAGGATTTTTCCGTTCAGCACTTTGTTGAACACATCATTCCTAAATCTGTTTTTGAAGCGATGGCAACCAACGAAATTCTTCAAATTGTCATCTTCGCGATCTTTTTTGGCTTGGCAGCAGCTTCTATCGGAGATAATGTGAAACCAGTGATTAATGCACTAGATAAAATTTCGCACATCATTTTAAAGATGGTGAACTTTGTCATGAAATTTGCGCCGATTGGGGTTTTTGGTGCGATTGCCGGTGTCTTTGCTGTGAAAGATGTTTCCGATTTAATGATAACCTATACAAAGTTTTTTAGTTCCTTTTTAGTCGGAATTGCTTCACTTTGGCTTGTACTTATTGTGGTAGGATATATTTTCTTACGTCAACATTTGAAAACTTTATTGAAACGAATTGTTAGTCCCTTGGTAATCGCTTTTGGAACAACCAGTAGTGAAGCTGTCTTTCCAAAATTAACGGAAGAATTGGAACGCTTTGGTATCAAAGATCGTATTGTGTCCTTCATGTTGCCATTGGGATATTCTTTCAATTTAGATGGAAGTATGATGTATATGACCTTCGCTAGTATTTTTATTGCCCAAGTTTATGGTGTGCATTTGGATATGGGAACACAATTAACGATGTTGATTGTCCTTATGTTGACCAGTAAAGGAATTGCGGGTGTTCCACGCGCAAGTTTGGTGGTAGTTGCTGCGACTTGTGGTATGTTTCATATTCCCATTGAAGGTGTTGCCTTGATTTTACCGATTGATCATTTTTGCGACATGTTTAGAAGTGCAACAAATGTGCTCGGAAATTCCATCGCAACGGCTGTTGTTGGACAATGGGAAAGTAAAAAAGAGTTGAGTTAAATCTACTTTAAAAGTTGATTTAGCAAAGAAGCATCTAAATCATGTGTTCCATCAAATCGATGAACTTGAAAGCCTATTTCAGTAAAATAAGCACGTTCCTTCGCTTGATTTTCGGTAGTATAATAAGGATCATCTGTTCCCAAAACAAAATGCGTGTTTCCTGTTGATCTGACTGGTTTTTCAATATCCGGTGGAAAGACACTTGCCCACAAAATAAAGCGATCAAACCTACTTGGACCTTGGTAATACCATCGTGCAGCAGTTGCGCCACCTTGGGAAAATCCCAATAAACAAATCTCATCAAACACATGATGTTCCATTACGCTCGATAATAACTGATTCAAGTTGCGTAGATTGTCTTCAATGTCCAATTCACGTCCTTCTTTCGTCATCCAAGATGCTCCGACACGACCACTTGATCCTTGTAAATAAAAGCGATGCATGCCTTCCGGGGCCAAGAGCGCATAGTCTTCAGGTATTTGACTAAACTTCTTGGCGAAATAAAGAGCCAATTGACCATATCCGTGCAAAGCAATCAATAACTTCCGTTTTTGCGTAAAATCCTCTGAAAGGAAGTAACGAAAATGTTTTTGGAGTAAAATGGTATGCTCCAGCATATGCGTTTGTTTATTCAATGATTAGTTGTTTAACAATCGCTTGCTTCGTTCCTTGGATGCTTAAGAAATATGTTCCTGTTTCGAATTGACCAACAGACAAGGTTTCTTTGTTTGATTGAACACTGATTTCCATCAAAATTCTACCTTGAACATCACTTAATTGCAAGGTTGTTCCGAGCATGAATCCTGAAAACTCAATCGTTACCAAATCTGATGTCGGATTCGGATAAATTGCCGCGAAATCGGTTAATTCATTCAAGCCATTTGTCTGACCAACACATTGACAAGTTGAAACGCCTGTTGAAATATACACATCATTGATCGTAGTGGAATCACCGTCATCACAGGAATCACCTGGATAAACACAACTACTATCCTCCACATTAGCGAGTGGGTTGAAGTTACATGAAGTTGGATCCATACAACCAGGTACCATTTGAATGCCAACACAATCACATGAACTATTATAAGTGTCATTCATCGTGTCCGGATTGTTGTCATCACACGGCGCATCAGGATAGGTACAAGAACCATCATTTTGATTGGCCAACGGATTGTAATTACAAGATAAAGGATCGGTACATCCAGGTACAATCACATCTCCAATACAGTTACAATCTGGATTGATGGAATCGTTGATCGTATTCGGATTATTATCATTACACAAACTTCCTGGATACAAACATGATCCATCGTCAATGGTCGCAAGTGGATTATAATTACATGAAGCTGGATCCATACAACCTGGCACAATCAAGTTTCCAACGCAATTACAGTTTGGACCAATCGAATCATTTGTCGTGTTTGGATTGCCATCATCGCAAGGTGAACCTGGATAAATACACGTGCCATTGTTTTGATTCGCTAGTGGATTATAATTACATGCAGCGGGATCTGTACAACCCGGCACAATCAAGGTTCCAACACAATTACAATTGGCATCAATCGAGTCGTTAATGGTGTTTGGATTTCCATCATTACACGATGAACCAGGCATGATACACGAACCATCATCAACCGTTGCTAATGGATTGTAATTACACGCCAATGGATTCATACATCCAGGGACTGCTGCTGCATACGTGTAACGAGCAAAGGCAAATTGCGTATTCGCTTGTGCACTAAATCCACCAAGTACCACGCGGTTACCAGGATATAAGTCCATTCCATACGCATCATCCCACATGGAATAAATGTTGGTGATGGTGTGACCGTTCGTTCCCCAAGTTGGATCAACCGTTCCATTGGCATTAAATCGAGAAACCACAAAGTCTCTTGCTGCGCCAATTCCAGCTGTTCCGGAAGTTCCGCACGCAAGAATTTTGCCATCTGGATGAAAGATCACTTCGTAGTAAGTATCACTTTGATTTAAATTTACAATGGTTTGACCATTCGTCCCGAAAGATGTTACCAAGGCTCCAGTTGACTCTGTTCTCGCTTCTAATAATAAATCAGTTAGACTAGCACCATTATTTCCAGATAGAATTAATTGGTTGTTGTGAAAGTCAACATCAAAATAACGTGCATTCATGGACATGTTCACCCAAGCTCCATTTGTTCCAAAAGAGGTGACGATGGCACCATTCGAAGTGAATTTGGCAATCATCGGATAATAAACACTGTTGATGTATGAATCTCCGGCTAAAATCAAATCGCCTGTCGCACCTTGCGTCGCACTCCAACATTGGATATCGCCTCCGTTTGATAATATATTTAATCCACCAAGTCCAAAGGTTGCATCCAAAACGCCATTGTAGTCACAGCGAACAACTGCTAGTCGATTCGTAGAGAATCCAGGGGTTTTTGAGTTTCCAGCCAAAATAATTTTAGTCGAAGTCAAAAGTATTTTTCGTGCATAATCTTCACTTGAGTCAATGTCCAAAGAGAAGACACCGCCTGTTCCGAAGCTGGTATTCAAGGTTCCGTTTGGATTCAGACATAATAAAGAGAATTTCGGATTAGCGGCGGTGATGGATAAAGCTCCTGCCACAAGAATATTTCCATTGGATAATACTTCCATATCATAGGCGAAATCTGAACCGGCAGCATTTGTAAAGGTAAAAAATCCATTGGTCCCGAATGTTAGGTCAATGGAACCATCGGCATTCATGCGTCCTACACAAATCTCTAAATTTCCAGAAGTGCCCGATGTTCCACAGAAAACCATTTTTCCACTTGGTAATGTAACAATGTCTTGTGCATTGTCCATGGTGTTACTCAAGGGTCCAAAACTGGTATAGCCAACAGTAGCAAAACTAAGGTCAAGGGATCCAGGCGACTGAGCAAAAATGGAAGACGAAAAGAATAAACTAAGTATAAAAAGGTATAGAAATTTCATGTGAGTAGTTTAGATTGTAAATTTAAGATTAAATTTGGACGTGCGAAAATACCTATTTATTGGTTTTTTGGGGCTCATGTGTTATCATTTGCTGGGATTCTTCACTTATTTTGAGTGGAAGCGATTCGTCATCACAAAGGAAGTGAAACACGCAATAAAACAAGCTGTGCCAGAACATCAACTCACTCAATTTCATTTTACCGCGCACGAAATGCAACGTTTGAAGTGGGTGAAAAGTCATGAGTTTATTCTGAACGGACACTACTACGACGTAGTGAAAAAAGTGCGTATAAAAAATGGTTTTTTCTTTCATTGCATTAGCGATAATCAGGAAACAGAATTATTCGCTCAATTGAGAACCATGACCTCGTTTAATTTGAGTCAAACAGGAAAAAATCATCCGATACAAGTTTGGTTCAAGTTTTTAACGGAACCAATGAGTATCAACAATTTCACTACAGGAATAAATGTATGTATTTTGACAGATAGTAAACAATGGGTTAGAATACCAAATAAAAAGTCTTTTTCAATATTTCTATCAACTGATACTCCTCCACCAGATTTTATGATTTAACACCAACTACTATTTAGTATATTATTAAATCATAAAAATTTCAAAATGAAAAATTTCTATTGGGGCATTTTATGCCTTTTAACTATTATTTACACCCCTTCGTTTAGTCAAACGAAAATTCAAATTTTGGACGATGTGAGCAAAGAGCCAATTTTCGGAGTTCATATTTCTCAAATTAATTCAATTAAGCAAGTGAGCTATACCAGCGATAAAAATGGTTTCGCATCGGTGAAATTTGAAGGCTCAAAAATATCCTTGACTCATGAGGACTATTACACATTGGTTATTGACCAATCCAGTTTAAATAAAGAAGGACAGGTATTTTTAATACCAAATATTCAAACAATGGATGAAACCGTTATTTCCGCAAGCCGCAATCTTGAGAAAAGAAAGGATGTTGCACAAAAAGTTCAAGTAATTAGAGCAAAGGAAATTCAGTTTCAGAACCAAAGTTCTACCGCAGACTTAATGACTCAAACAGGAAATGTCTTCGTTCAAAAAAGTCAACTTGGAGGTGGAAGTCCGATAATTCGTGGGTTCGAAACAAATAAAGTGTTGATGGTTGTTGATGGTGTAAGAATGAACAATGCGATTTATCGTGGTGGGCATTTACAAAATATAATTACAATTGACAATTCCATGTTGGATCGCGTTGAGGTTATTTATGGTCCAGGCTCAGTAGTCTATGGTTCAGATGCGCTTGGTGGAGTTATGTCTTTTACTACAAAAAACCCGACCTTAAGCAGCACGGATAAAATACTTGTGAAATCTGGAGGTTTTGCTCGATATTTTTCTGCTGCATCCGGTTACGCTGCAAATGCTAATGTTTCGATTGGATCCCGACGATTCGCTTCTTTGACATCTTTTACCTATTCGAATTATGGAGATTTACGTCAAGGTGCAGTTCGTAGTCCCTATGTTGGTAATTTTGGTTCTCGTCCCTGGTATGTAGAACGAATTAATGGAAAAGACTCTATGGTCACCAATACTGATACGAATAAACAAGTCGGTTCTGCATATACACAATATGACATCCTTCAGAAATTTACGTTTGTTCAAAAGGAGGGGGTGTCTCATAAATTAAATGTTCAATTGTCTAACTCTAGCAACATTGATCGTTACGATCGTTTGACCCTTATGTCTGGTTCAAATCCAAAATTTGCAGAATGGTATTACGGACCTCAATTTAGATTATTTGCAGCATATACCCTTGAGTTGACAAATAAAACAAAGTTATATGATCAAGCAAGAATTACCATTGGATCACAGTCTATCGAGGAAAGTCGAATGGATCGCAGGTTCAATAAAAACATGTTGAATCATCGAATCGAAAACGTAGCTATTGCCACTTTAAACGCCGATTTTACCAAACGAATTGGTAAAAACGAATTGCGTTATGGGATTGATGCATTTTATAATAAAGTGAATTCAACTGCTTTCGTTGAAGACATTGTTGCTGATACGACAGGTAGTTTAGATACACGATTTCCTGATGGTGGATCAACAATGACATCCATTGCGGCATATGCAACCCATACAATAGAGTTTTCAGATAAATTGATTCTTAATGACGGGATTCGTTTTTCAAATTTAGGGTTATCATCTAAATTCATTGATAAAACTTACTTTCCGCTACCTGTGAACTCTATCAATCAGAATAATTCTGCTTTGAATGGAAATATTGGTTTAATTTATATGCCAACAAGCAAATGGAGAATTACTTTAACTGGGTCAACTGGTTTTCGTGCGCCAAATGTGGATGATATGACGAAAGTTTTTGAATCGGTACCAGGTAAGGTGGTTGTTCCAAATGCAGACTTAAAGCCGGAATACACCTATAATGCTGAATTAGGTGTTTCTCGATTAATCGCGACTGGTGTGACGGCATCTGTAAATGGTTATTACACTTATTTAGTCAATGGTTTAACAGTTCAAAATGGTACATTTGAAGGACAGGACTCAATTATGTATGATGGACAATTAAGTCAAGTGATGTCTACTGTGAATGCTGCAAAATCTCGAATTTTTGGGGTTGAAGGTATGGTGAATGCAAAATTCAATGATCATTTCAATTTACTTGCAACAGTAAACTACACTAATGGACGAATTTTAACTGATTCAGTTCCTTATCCACTAGATCATATTCCTCCAACATTTGGAAAAGTATCCTTGGGGTATGTTAACGGGAAATTTCGTTCAGAATTTTTTGTAAATTATTCTGGATGGAAAAGAATCGCAGATTACAATATGATTGGTGAGGATAACTTCTCATATGCAACCGCTTCCGGAATGCCAAGTTGGTATACCTTGAATGCACGATTTAATTATGCTTTCTCTCAACAAGTATCACTTCAAGTTGCATGTGAAAATATCTTAAATCAAAATTACCGTTGCTATGCATCTAATATTTCGGCACCAGGAAGAAACTTTATTATTACCCTTCGCGGACAGTTTTAATTAACGGCGAAAATTATATTTCTAAAGGTCGGGGAAACTCGGCCTTTAGTTGTTTTTCAACATCCCGTATTTCTGTTCCTGTGGAATATAGAAAAAGTGATAGGCTACTGTTGAAGTCTTCGTTAGTTTAGGCTGGTACGTATTTCGATCCGCATTAACTGGTAGGGATTCTAATGTAGCTTTGTACAGTAAGATGTCCTTCTCTGGTCCATATTTTCCTTCGGTGTACTCAAAGGTGTACGCTTCGGTTTGATTCGTTCCTAATCCATCAAATGTTTTCCATTCGAAGATTTTTCGCGGTGTATGATTACTTACCGTGAAAACATCCTTGTAACTGGCGTTTCGAATGCGGTAGTCAATCAGGATATCTTGAAAGGATGTCGAACTGACATCGCGAAATTCAATGTGTAATGGAACCAATGCGGAAGATGGAATCACAATAGGAGGGGAGATCAACTTCAATCCACCGTCGTAATAAAAAATATAATTGTAATTCCCCATAAAAGCCATCTCTGCTGATTTCGCTGGATTCTCCGATTTCATGGCTTCGTCTAGCGCAAACTGCTTGCGATTCACTGTGATGATGGCATCTTCCTGATCATCTCCATCCAAATTTGCTTTGAGGATTTCGAGCGTGTATTTCTCTGTTCCTGAAATGGACAAACTTGATTCGACGTGTCGCTTCGCGTAAGTTGCTAAAGGCAGTTTGGACAAATCTTCTTGTGGCTTTTCATCAAAAACGTGCACATCTTTTGGTTTATCTTGACAAGAAGGAAGTAAAAATGCGCTAATGATCAGAAGGAAAATGGCTTTCATGTAGCAAAGATACAATTCTAATAAGTGAAAAAAACAGATTTTTAAAAATATTTCAATGTCTTGATAATCAGTATAATAAAATCATTTATTTAATGAATCACACGATTAATTTTCAAGTTTTGAAACCTTGGAACGATTCTTGGCGTAAAGACTCCCAACAAACAACAAAACGATGACAACTTTTTTACAATCCCTTCGCACCAAATCAATTAGCCAAGCTAAATTGAAATTGTCTAAACACCGAGAACTCGGAACGAAAAGTCCGATGAATGTTTTTGAAGTAGCTGAATTGCTAGATAGTATTGTTTATCCAGAATATAAAATCCAAGACGAAAAAAATTCGTACGAATTGATTCTCAATTAATCATAGATTGATTTATAAGTAAAGAGCCTTCCCGAAACGGAGGGCTTTTTTAATGGGCAATAACGCCCGATCCGATCAACACGCCATCCAGATACCAAGCGGCAAATTGTCCAGGTGTAATTCCTTTTTGCAAGCTTTCAAATAGGATGTAGAAATCTCCATTTACTTGAATCAAAGTACCTGATTGTAAGGGTTGTCTGTAGCGTATTCTAACTTGACACTTTAAGCGATTTTCTACGTCGAATTGTTCGGATGTGTTGATCCAGTTCAGCGAGGATGCTTCCAGTTTTAACGCCAAACGATTTAATCCAGGGTGGATTTCGGTCTGACCTGTGTAAACTGTATTTGTTTCCGTATTGATGCCAATCACAAAACTCGGTTCTGGTCGACCTCCAATATGTAATCCTTTTCGTTGCCCAACCGTGTAATAATGCGCTCCTTGATGTGTCGTAACTTTTTGACCATCGGATTCCTCGTAATGAAAGGGATGTGCTAATTCAACCACGTGAGCTTCATCTTTGGGAATCTGCGCATATTCCTGAAACTGTGCCATATCAGATGGAATTTCAATCACATTCCCCATTTTGGGGGCTAATTGTTGCTGAAGGAACGTTGGAAGTGCAATTTTACCAACAAAACAAAGTCCTTGCGAATCTTTTTTGGCTGCTGTTACTAATCCGTGTTTTAAGGCAATTTCGCGAACTTCAGATTTTTCTAATGCGCCAATTGGAAAAAGTGCCTTCGAAAGTTGTTCTTGACTAATCTGACATAAGAAATACGATTGATCTTTGTTCTTATCCGCGCCAGCTAGTAAACTAAAGGAACCGTCTGGATTTTCTCTCTTCTGACAATAATGTCCAGTTGCGACGTAATCAGCGCCTAATTCCATGGCTGCTTGCAAAAAGACATCGAATTTGATTTCACGGTTACAAAGTACATCCGGATTGGGCGTTCTTCCTCGCTCATACTCGGCAAACATGTAATCAACGATGCGACTTTTATATGCGTCACTTAAGTCAATAACTTGGAACGGAATGCCCAATTGTTGTGCGATGAGCAGCGCATCGTTGGAATCATCGATCCATGGACACTCGTCGGAAAGTGTGACCGATTCATCGTGCCAATTGCGCATAAACATGCCAATAACTTCGTATCCTTGTTCTTGCAATAACAAAGCACTGACACTGGAATCCACTCCTCCTGAAAGTCCAACAACTACTCGTTTCATAAGACAAAGTTAAGCAAAGGGATGATGTGTGAAGAAGTATTCACGGATAAAATCAAAAAGAATGTGGCTTAGTTCGCTTGTTGACAAATTTTTGTCACACAATTCATTCCATCGATAGCCGCGGAAACAATTCCTCCTGCATAACCTGCTCCTTCAGCGCAGGGATATAAATTATGGACCATCGGATGTTGCCACGTTTCGGGATCTCTGGGAATTAATACCGGCGATGATGTTCTCGATTCTGGGGCATGAATTACCGCGTCATTGGTAATAAATCCTGGCATTTTTTGATTGAAGTCCTTAAACGCTTGTCGCAAGCGATTCACGACAAATGGTGGGAATAGTTGGTCCATTTCAACACTGATAATTCCTGGTTGATAGGAACTTCTAGGGAATTCAGTTGACTTTCGTTTTTGAACAAAATCTTGCAGACATTGAGCCGGAACTTTTTGCGTTTTTCCAGCTGCCTCCCAACAAGCTTTTTCGATTTGTTGCTGAAATTCAAGGCAAACGAAAGGATTTTCTGGTGTCGAAAAATCGCTGGGATCAATACTGACAACAATGCCAGAATTTGCATATGGATTATTTCGTTTCGATGGTGACCAACCATTTGTTACGACTTCTTCTTGGTCTGTAGCGCAGGGAGCAATGATTCCTCCGGGACACATGCAAAATGAATAGACACCTTTGCCATCAACTTGCGTCACTAAGGAATAGGAGGAAGGTGGCAAAAATGCGTCGTTTAGTCGTCCATGATACTGTAAACGGTCAATAAAATCTTGTGTGTGCTCCACGCGAACGCCCAATGCAAAGGGTTTGGCTTTCACTTCGATCGAACGCTGATGTAACAGGTGAAAAATATCGCGAGCTGAATGTCCGGTGGCGAGAATGAGTTGTTCCACCTGAATCTTTTTCGCATGATTGATTTCGATCGAAACAATTCGATCGTTTTCCACAAAAACTTCTGTTAATTTGTGTTCGAAATGGATTTCGCCACCACAAGCAATGATTTGTTCGCGAATAGCCACAATTAACTGTGGTAGCTTGTTTGTTCCGATGTGAGGATGTGCATCAACGAGAATGTCTTCCGTTGCACCAAATTGCACAAGAAGTTGCATGACTTTTTGTACATCACCTCTTTTTTTTGAACGAGTATAAAGTTTACCATCCGAATATGTTCCTGCTCCTCCTTCACCAAAACAATAATTGGACTCTGGATTTAAAATGGAAGATTTCGTTAACTGTGCCAAATCTCTTCGTCGATTCCGTACGTCCTTTCCGCGTTCAAACACTATCGGTTTTTTGCCTTGGAGAATCGCTTCTAATGCAGCGAAAAGTCCAGCAGGACCAGCGCCAATAATGTGAATTTCAGCGGCATTATGAACCTCTGGAAATAGGTATTTTTCAAAGCGATCGGTCGAAGGTTCATCAACCCAAATATCAAAAGACGCATTGATTTTGATGTGCCTGTTTCGTGCATCAACACTGCGTTTGCGCCAGCGAAAATGAAGTTCCTGTTTCGGTAAAATGCCTAATTCTTTGCGAATGCGTTTTTCCAAATATGGTGGATCTTGCGCTTCTTCAGGTGAACAGGAAAAAGAGAGTTCTTGCATTAGCCTTCGAAAATAATGGAAAATACCCAACCTCGGTTGTAAAGTCGGTCAATCGGATTGGCGACAGAGGTGAAATCTTGGATAAAACTATTTTTAAATCCATGCGTGTATTTGAGCTCCATCCCAAATTTAAAATAGGGTGCAAAAAATTCAATTCCTGCGCCGATCTGTCCCTGCCAGTCATTCTTTTTAATCTTGATGAAGGGATTGTTGTAATCTTGAGAGGCGTCTTGTTGCGACTGTAAATCCATGGAAAATTGAGCGCCAATGAGCGAGTAAGCGGTAAAATTATTATAGCGTCTCGTGCGAAATTGTAGCATCATGGGAAAGTCGAGGTTAGTCGAGTTAATTCGTTGTTGACCAATACCTTTTGGAAAGTGAAAAGTATCCAAGCTACTGTAGTTTAACACCCTTTCTTGAAAAGAAATAGTTGGGATAAAACGGAAACGAATAGTCGGTGTTCCTAATTTAACGGTCGTTAAAATCCCAAGTTGTCCTCCAGGTTGTGCATCGTTTTGAACGGACAGAAGTCCATATTTTTGATAGGCATCTATTTTTTGATAAACGGTAAAATCCGAAGAATTGATGCCCAACATAAATCCAAAATGAATAAAACGTTTATCGAAATTTTTATACAATTGTTGCTTCGCTTTTTGTGAAAAGCTAAAAGAACTGATGAGTAAAAATAAGATGATGATGCGCTTCATGCAGAGTATAACGTCAACTTTGGTCGTTTGTTGCTTTATTTTTTCAGGCCGACATAAATACTAGAAATGCCACCACTCAAAGGGATGATTTTTACATCGGTGTACCCAACACGTTCCATCACTGCTTGCATGTCTTTTCCCTCCGGAAAAGCAGCTACGCTTTCAGGTAAATAGGCATACGCTCGTTCGTCCTTTGAAATCCGCTTGCCGAAAAACGGAATAAAATATTTCGAGTAAAAGTTAAATAACTGTTTGATAGGGAATGCTTTTGGTTTGGAAAATTCCAAAATAACCGCTTTTCCACCTGGACGCAAAACACGCAACATTTCACTCAGTCCTTTGTCTAAATGTTCAAAATTACGTACCCCGAATCCAACCGTTAAGCCATCAAATGCGCCATCTTCAAAAGGTAAATTTTCAGAGTCACCCAATTGCATGGAGATGATGTGGTCATGTTTGCGTTTGATCATTTTTTGTTTCCCAACTTCCAACATGCCGGAGGAAATATCCATCCCAATGATCTGATCCGGATTTAACTTCAAACAAGCAATGGCGAAATCACCTGTTCCTGTGGCGATATCCAATAATTTCTTTGGTTGAATCGAACGAAGTTCTTTGACTGCTTTTCTTCTCCAGATGTGGTCAATTCCAAGGGAAAGAAAATGATTTAAGAAATCATAGTTCGCGGAAATATTGTTAAACATTTGAGCAACTTCCTCTTTTTTCGATTTGTCCGAATTATAAGGTTTTACCACTTTTTGATCCATGTTTATAAGAGTTTTGTTACTTCGTTCAATAATTGGTCCTTTTGGATGCGCACAACGCCGGGTTGCTCACATACGAGTCCGCCAGCAATATTCGCAATCGCAGCGATCAAGGATACATCCGCTCCTGCAATGAGACATAAGGTTGCTACGGCAATCACTGTATCACCAGCGCCGGAAACGTCCGCAATATTTCTCAAATGAGCGGGAATAAATAAGGGTTGCTTTTTTTGTTGAATAAAGACTCCATGTTCAGACAGGGTAATGAATGAAATGGAATTTTGCAGTCTGTTTTCAAGTTCCGTTACTGCAGCTAAAAATGCAGCAGTATCCTTGGTGAAGTCGAAATCAACTTGCAAGCCGTCTTTTAATTCTTTGAGATTCGGTTTGAATAAGGTACATCCTTCATAGGCAAAGAAATGATCTCTTTTCGGGTCAACAGTTGTTGGAATCCCATTTTTCTTTGCTAAGTCCAAGACCGCTGAAATCAAGGTAGGGGTGAGAACACCTTTGTTGTAATCCTCAAAAATAATTCCATCGACTCCTTTTTCAATCACAGCCGAAATTTGAAGAAGAAGGTGATTTTCTTCCGTCGCATTAATGAGTTTTGTATCCTCAGAATCAATGCGTAATAGTTGTTGTTTATTCGAAAGTACCCGCGTTTTTACGGTGGTTTTTCGTTCAGTAGATGCGTATATTCCTTCCGTAGAAATATCTGCCGCTTCAAATAATTCGAGTAATTTAGTTCCTTCAGCATCTGCACCAATGACACTGCAAATGATCGGGGAAGCGCCGAGAGCGGCAAGATTCAAGGCGACATTTCCAGCTCCACCGATGCGTTCATCTTTTTCCATCAAATCCACAACTGGAACCGGTGCCTCGGGACTCATGCGGTTCACTTTCCCAAAAAGGTAGGCATCCACCATAAGGTCTCCAATCACTAGGACACGCTTCGCTGAGAATTGATTAAAAAGTTCGTTGTACTTCACTAGCTTAGTTTTGCAAGAGCTTCTTTAATGCGTGAAAGCGCTTTCGTTAATGTTTCTTCCGAAGCAGCGTATGAAATTCGGAAACAATTTGGTGCACCGAAGGATTCGCCTCCAACAAGCGCAACAAGTCCTTCCTCTAACAGATACATACACAATTCATCCGCATTTTGGATGGTTTTGTCACCGTATTTTTTACCAAAAAAGGACGAACAATCAGGGAAAACATAAAAGGCACCTCCAGGTTGATTTGCAATTAATCCTGGGATTTCCGCTAAGCCTTTCAAGACCAATTCGCGACGACTTTTAAACGCTTGAATCATGTCCTTTAATACAGCAGGATCCGCTTTCATGGCTGCAATGGCCGCACGTTGGGCGATGGAACAAGTTGCAGAAGTAAATTGTCCTTGAACTTTATCACAAGCAGCTGCGATTTCTTTTGGTGCGCCAATATATCCCAGTCGCCATCCTGTCATGGCCCACGCTTTAGAAACACCATTCACTGTTACCACTTGGTTATAGACTTCCGGAAATTGAGCCAATGACTCATGTTTTCCAATGAAGTTAATGTGTTCGTAGATCTCATCGCTCATCGCAACGATGTGTGGATATTTTTTGAGGACATTCGCGATGTCCTGTAATTCTTCTTTGGTGTAAACGGATCCAGTTGGATTACACGGCGTAGAAAACATAAATAATTTTGTCTTCGGTGTAATTGCGGCTTCCAAATCTGCCCCGGTAATTTTAAAATCCTTTTCAATACCCGCATGAATAACAACTGGAATTCCTTCCGCTACTTTTACTATTTCCAAGTAGGAAACCCAGTATGGAGCAGGAATGATCACTTCATCCCCCGGGTTGATTAAACTCAAAACGACATTCGCAATCGATTGTTTTGCTCCGGTAGAAACAACGATTTGATCTTTTGCATAATTCAAGTGATTATCGCGTCGAAATTTCTCAGAAATGCTTTCACGTAAATGATCGTAACCCGGAACTGGCGTGTACATGGTGTAATTTTGTTCCATGGCTTCTACAGCAGCATCCTTGATAAATTGCGGTGTATGAAAATCAGGTTCTCCTAGTGAAAGCGAAATGACATCCAAACCTTGCGCTTTTAATTCTCTGCTTTTTCTAGACATGGCAATGGTTGCAGACTCTTCCATTGCTAATAATCGATCGGATAACTGAATCATGAGTTGAATTTGGTCACAAAGGTAATTATTTTCAGCATGTACGCTTTTTTAGAAAGCAATAAATTCGTGTGGAAATAGGGAATAAGGTTTCATTCGAAACCCCTATCTTTGTTCTATGCGTATTGACATTCTGACAATTTTACCTCCATTACTCGATAGCCCTTTTGCGGCCTCCATCATGAAACGTGCACAGGATAAAGGTCACGTTGAAATTCAGGTGCATAACATCAGGGATTATTCCACCGATAAACATAAAAATGTGGACGACTACCAATACGGTGGTGGGGCAGGGATGGTAATGAGTATTGAGCCCATTGCTGCTTTGATAGAAAAACTAACGTCCGAAAGAGCTTATGATGAAATCATTTACATGACACCTGATGGAAAAGTGTTGGAGCAGCAGGACTGTAATCAGTTGTCTTTGGTTGAAAATATCATGATCCTTTGCGGACATTACAAAGGTGTCGATGATCGCATTCGTCAACATTACATTACCAAGGAAATTTCGATCGGTTCCTACGTTCTTTCTGGTGGAGAATTAGCAGCGGCAGTTCTCGTTGATGCAGTGGTTCGTTTATTGCCGGGTGTATTGAATGATGAAACTTCCGCTTTAACGGATAGCTTTCAGGATCACTTGCTTTCGCCGCCTGTCTATACGCGTCCTCCCGAATTTAATGGTTGGAAAGTCCCGGAAGTCTTACTTTCTGGAAATCCAAAGGAGATAGATCGCTGGAGAGAAGAACAAGCTTACCAACGCACAAAAGAGCGCAGGCCAGATTTGTTGAATGAACACTAAATTATCGAAATGATGCGTCTAAACTTACTGTTCATTATATTCATTTTTTTATCAGGGAAATGCTTAGCCAATCCTGTTGATTCTGCTTATACCTACTGTTTTCCTGTTCAGAAACACCTTGGTAAATCCTACTTTCATTTTCAATTGGATTCTTCTTGGTATTTTCAAAAGGAGCATGTCATCCACGAAAATATCACTTTCTACGATTTTGAAAATCCGTCCTTAAAGGAAAGCATGAAAATGATCCATTTAGACTCAGATTTTAAACTTGCCGATTTGGGCAAATCTAAGTTGCCATCCAAAGTGACAGAGCTTTCCTATTCTTATGTTTCTCAACATTTCGGTAAGTCGGAATACGAGCAAAAAATGGAATATATTCAGATAGACTCGGAACACAAAAAAGCCATTTTAAACCTGAAAATGTTAGGGATTTCTAAAGGCTTCCTGCTTGTGTATGAATTGAATGATCGATCAACATGGATGATTTGGTATCCGGATTTAACGGATGTCAAGAAAAGTCTGTTAGTAGATCGTATGGTTAATGCAGATAAAATGATGCTTCAATCACTTGTTCCCAAAAACAAGAGTCAAGTCATGAAATCTGAGTCGCCAGAAGATTCAATAGAGGTAGATGCTGAATTCAAAGGAGGCTATGATTCATTGGTGAATTTCATCCAATTAAATTTGGAAATTCCAGACTCGTTTATAGAATATACCAGTGGGAAATCGAATGCCACTTTTGTTCGGGTGAAAATGAGATTTGTGATTGAAAAAGATGGGTCGATCAATGATTTTTTTGTCGATAACATGAGCGATGAAATTTATCCTTCAACCATTAATTCGTGTATTCAACTTTATCGTCTAATGCCTGATTGGAATCCGGCAACTAGAAAAGGAATGCCTGTTCGCACCTTACTGTATCTGCCAATCAGATTTGAGGCAGTTTAATATGTTTTCGCATGAATGTCTTTTTAAAATGTTCCATTTTACTTACGTTTTTTAACTCCTGTTTTGCTCAATCCAACTGGACCGGTAATACATCTCCAACTTATCCGGAATTAATCAAGCACTTGCAGAAACTGGACAAAGAACACAAGGAATTGTCCATGTACAACATGGGCCCTTCTGATTATGGCTTACCCATTTATTTGTTTGTGATCAATGCTGAAAAGGATTCGTTGCGTACGTTCTCTAAAGCGAAGACAGGAACAAGTATGTTAATAAATAATGCCATCCATCCAGGAGAACCTGATGGCATCAACGCCTGCTTAATTTGGTTAGACAAGTGGATCGCACAAGGAAAACCTTTGGAATCGAAAAACGGAGACAAATTACCGCTAATCGCTTTTATTCCTGCGTATAATGTAGGTGGAATGATGAATCGCTCTTCCACAAGTCGTGCCAATCAAAATGGTCCGGAGGAATATGGATTTCGTGGTAGTACACGCAATTTTGACCTCAACCGTGATTTCATGAAGATGGACACCAAAAATGCCTTCACTTTTGCGACTATTTTTCATGCCCTAGATCCTGACATTTTTGTCGATAATCACGTTTCTAATGGCGCTGATTATCAGTATACGTTGACGTATATTTCATCGATGAAAGAGCGTTTATCTCCTGCCATGCAAGCCTTGACGTATGACCAGTGTATTCCGTTTTTGAGTGCGCATGTGAAAAAAGACTCCTGGGACTTATTTCCTTATGTGGATTTAAAAGGAGAAACTCCAGACAAAGGAATTCAAGCATTCAACGATCTTCCGCGCTACGCGATGGGATATGCTTCTTTATTTCATGCCCTCAGTTTTACTGTTGAAACACACATGTTAAAGCCCTTTCCGGAACGTGTTCAAGCAACCTTGTCATTCATGGAAGGCATCATTTCATTTGCGATGCAACAGGCTACGCAGATCGAAGAACAACGAAAAGTTTCGCGGGAATGGGCAAGAAATTTAAAACAATATACCTTCAACTATCAACTAAGTCCGTCTGCTGATTCAATTGCTTTCAAAGGATATGAACACACCTTTCCGCTTCATCCAATTACTGGCTTAAATGAATTGACCTACCATCGAAATCAACCTTATGAGCGAATGATTCCGTGGTATCGCACGTATGTTCCAACGGACACGGTTCCAATTCCTGATTACTACGTTGTCGGAGGACAGGAACAATACGTGATGGATCGATTGATTGCGAATCAGGTGGTATTTGAAATCCTTACGGAACAATCCTTTGATAGCTTGAATGTGTATTCCGTGAAATCGTATAAAAGTCCGACTCAACCATACGAAGGACACTTCAAACTTTCCCAAATTGAAGTAGGGGAGAGTACACAACGTATTTCGCTAAAACCAGGAGATGTGTTAATTCCTAGCAAGCAGGATGCAGCTTTGTTTATTCATGCAGCATTACAGTCCCGAGCGGAGGATGCATTTTTAAGTTGGAATTTCTTTGATTCGTATTTACAACAAAAGGAATATTTCTCCAATTATGTATTCAAAGATCAACTGGCGGAAATTTTAGCCAAGGATCCCGCTTTAAATGAAGCTTATCAACTTCGGAAGTTAAACGATGAGAAATTTAGAAATTCAGAATGGGATCAATTGTACTTCATCTATTGCCACAGTCCTTATTTTGAACAGACGTTTATGCGCTTACCTGTGTATGAAAAGTTTAGGTAATTAAAATGACGGACAAGAAATTCGACGGAAATCTTTAATGGTCTTTTTGCATTTTAAGTTGATTCCCATGGAAATTTCATGTGATCCTCCTGTAATTCCGCCCAATTGTGAAACGGTTAAATCATAGCTGTATCCAATTCTAAATTTGTCCGTCGTTAATCCGAGGCTCACAATAAATGCATCGCGATTTCGATACCAAGCACCAATGGTAAACGATTCATATTTCAAATAAGCACCAATATTGAATTGTTGGAAACCATTTTGATATTGGTAGATCACATTTGGCATCAACATCGTATTACTAGAATATCGTCCTCGTTGACCAATTTTAATCGTCGCCCCCATGTGTCCAGTAATGCGAATCGGCAAACGAGATTCACCCAAAATCATGGATTCATCTGGACGATTAAGGTGATGAGCCGCAACGCCGAAATAAAAATTCTTGGTGAATCCAACCATTCCAGCAGAGACATCGAAAAATCCATGGTAACCGTTTCCACGTGGTACGTCGCCTGTCTGATAAATGAATCCTCTTCGTGGGTCAATCATATCCCCAAACGTTAATTTACTCCAATCTAAATACTTCTGAAAATAAGCCGCTTGTCCACCAAACATGATTCGGAATTTACGATTCACTTTCAAATAGTAGGAATACGTTCCGGCAATCATCGAAGTTTGAATCGTTCCTTGTCCTTGTTGGTCGTGCATGGCCATCAAACCAATTCCACCGGATAAATTTTTCGCATATTGATCATAAGCAGCTGCGTAGGTGATGTAATTTCCAGTCAATTGTGGCCATTGGTTGCGGTAATTAAGTGCAACGCGCGGACAACCACTTGAACCAGCAAGAGCGGGATTCAAATAAACAGGATTCGAATAGAATTGTGTAAATGTAGGGTCTTGAGCCAAGGACTGAAAACTCACATAGAAAAAGCCAAGTAGGATGAGGTTCTTGAAATTCATAATCGTTATAGGCTAATGTATCTGCGGGCTTTTTTACTCACAGAAGAATGAATACGTAGGGTTAATTGATGTGTGTAGGTTCTTGCTTGTGTGGAAAGTAATGTTCCATATCCGGATTGACCAATGAGAGCGAAATTTCTTCCAACATAGCCGAGGGAGATGCCTGCAGTGTGAAGATTTCCATAAGAAAAGCCCAGTTGTGCTTTTCCAGCTTTGAATGTAAATCCACCAAAAAGTTGTTGCTGGTAAGATGCATGTTGATACAAGGCATACGGAGCGAAAATCAATTTTTCATTTCTAGAAATGTACTGAGTTCCTAAAATGACATGTAAGTTACGAGCGGCTGCTAATGTTTCGCCATTATTTGAGTAAATGTTTTCGTTGTGTCTGAACAAGTTGGTCAATTGACCACTCAAAAAGAACATGGGCGTGTGAATGGTGAGTCCAGCATCTAAATCTCTATACCATAGGGTGTGTCCAATGGCTAGGTTTGGATTAAATTGAAACTGGTTCACTTGTCCATTTGTATATTCAACGAAGCTTAAATTGCTCATTTTTTGTTCGTTCAAAGAACTTGTTCCCATTTTGAATCGAACTGCAGGCTCCAATGATATTTTTCGTGTCAATGCTATTTTCGGAGAGAAAATCATAGCGACATTTCCATTTTTAATTAAGCCATTTCCAAAATCATCGTAGTTGGCTTGCATGCCGAATCCGGAACGTAAATTTCTGGCATAGGTATCGAAGGACAATTGATTGTTCAAACGGATTTGTTGTGGATTCTCAAAAGATCGGATGGAGCTAATGGCTTGAAAACGCGTTTGTGATGTTGTTCCAACTGAACTAAAATTGACATCTAAATTACTTTGGCCAGGCAGTGTGTAATCGTAACTTTGATTATTGCTCAATCCAATGTCTTGGGACAATAAATGATCTATTTTTTTGAATAAATCAATGTTACCCAAACAAACATCGGCAATATCCAAATCCTTGGATTGATGTAATTCTTCCTTTTTAAAATCAGTTCGATAACCACCAATCAGCATATTCTTTAAGGGACGGGTGAGCAACAATTCATACGAATCTTTGGCTTGATCCGCGGAAGGAAGTCTGTTATTTGTCGAGCTTACAATGGTCAGCTCATTCGCTTGCACATCACTAGGTGGTGTCAATCCGTTGGTGTTAGTCGAGGAGATTTCTGTAGCCAACGCATGTGTTCCATCAAATGTAGAATTCGTGGATAGTTGTTCTTCGTTTAAATAAGGAGAAGAAACAGGAATTCGTTGATGAGTAGTATAAGTTTGCGGAGAAGTGATAGATTGTTCAATCGTAGCCGGAGATGAAGGCTGAACGTTCGATTTTAGGTTTAACGTGTGAATGGAATGCCTTGTTTTGCCTTGAGCAGGTGCTGAACTAGTTTCGTGTTTGTCTGTGGACGGTCCGAAGAGGGCATATCCGGTTAATATAAACACGAAAAGTCCGAGCAGTGCAAAAACTGGACGGTAGTTTCGTTTTTTGTATAGTTGATCTTTGCCATCAAAAACGAATGGTTCGGCATCCACTTTGGACATTTCCCAAGCGTCCATGTCTAGTTCAAGATCAGGATGATTCATGAGAAAAGTCTCTAATTGCTGTTCTTGATCGGGGGATAAGTTCCCTTCTGTGTAATCAAAAAGCCAGCGATCAATGTTTTCGTGAGTTGGTTGCATTAGGCAAGTACAAAAGTTCCTATAATTTGTTTTTTAATCTTCAAACGAGCTCTAAACAGATACACTTTCACTTGTGCGGATGGAATGGAGAGCATTTCTCCAATTTCATCGTACGTGTATCCCTCTAAATCTCGCAATAAGAGAATACTTTTTTGCAGAGGAGGCAAAGATCCAACCATGAGGTCAATCACTTGCTTCGATTCATACGATTGGTCAGGTTTTTCAAATCCTAATTGATCGATGGAATCTAAATGAAGTTGCTGTCTTTTTTTTCGGTTTACTTGATTCAACATAGCGTTGTGTACACACGTAAAAAGCCAGGACTTCACTTTTTCGTTCTCTACTTTTTCTCTATTCAACCACAATTTCTCAAAAGCGTCTTGTACAATATCCCGCGCATCTTCTGAATCTTTCAGAAAATGAACAGCAAAGCGATAAATCGAATCGCTTAAGTGCTCAACGGATTGATTGTATTCGGCGTAGGTCAAAATTGCAGTATTACAGGTAAAACAAATTGAACTGATCAAAAGTTACAGGGGATTAAAAAAAATCCACCTTGACTTAACGAGTAAACTTACAAAATTATTGGCAAGAAGAAAAATAGGGGGCTTAGAAGCCGAAGTTATCGAAACCCATTTGGGTTAATTCTTGGTATTTATCTTCGTTAAATTCGTACAACGATGAAGGTTTGTGTGGAACCCCGCGTTGTTTTTCTTTGAGGTTGGATAAGATGTTTAATTTCTGAATTTTTCTTCTGAAATTGCGCTTGTCAAGTGGCTTGTCCAAAATACTTTCATACAAACGGTGCAATTGACTCAAGGTGAATTTTTCCGGAAGTAAATTAAATCCAATTGGTTGTATTTTGATTTTATGCTTTAATTTTTCTTTGGCTGCTTGAAGAATTTCAAAGTGGTCAAAAGCTAATTCAGTGATCTCGTTGACTGGGACCCATTCGGCATTTTTAGCAAAAGAGGATGCATGCGGCATGTAATTGTCAATTTTTACAAGAGAAAAATAGGCGACAGTGATTACGCGTGCTTCCGGTTGGGCTCGAATGGATTTTAACCATTCACGGTCGGACTCTTTGTGAATGCGAAAGGGATCGCCAAAAGCTCCTACTTGTTCCATGTAAATGTCCTTCAATCCAGTTAATTCCTCCAAAACACGACTAGCTGCTTGGTCCAAATTTTCATTATCGTAAATTAAGTTTCCTGGCAATGCTAATCGAGGTCCATTCGCTGCTGAGATTTCTCCACGGTCGATGACCAATACCGTTAATTTCTCTAGGTCAAATCCAAAAATGACACAGTCAACGGAAACATTTGGATTTAATTCTGAACCTATTTTTTTTTGATTATTATGCACGAATGAAGGATTATGTATATATTTGGATAGTGTAAAAATGACACAAAGACTCAATATTTCATTTAAGTAGTATGTATTTTATAGTAGAAAGTGGTTCAACCAAAAGCGATTGGGTTTTAGTTGATAGCAAAAATAACCAAAGTTTTTATTCGACAATGGGCTTCAATCCATATTTTCACTCTTCTGATTTGATTGAAAATGAATTAAAGAAGCATGTGGATATCCTCGCAGTGGCTGATGACGTCTGTGGTGTTTATTTCTACGGTGCTGGTTGTTCAAGCGATGAAATGAATCAAATCGTTGAAAAAGGTTTACAGCGAATTTTCAAAAACGCCAACGTGGTGGTGGATCATGATTTACTTGCTTGTGCTTACGCGACGTATTCAGGAAAACCTGGAATTTCTTGTATTATTGGAACCGGTTCTAACTCTTGTTTGTTTGATGGACAGGAATTAACAGAAGTTGTTCCAGCGCTAGGTTACATCTTGGGCGATGAAGGAAGTGGTAGCTTCTTTGGAAAGCAATTATTAAGTAACTTTCTTTATCACAAACTTCCAGCTCATGTTGAGTCGGATTTTATTGCAACATATCAGTTAGACAAGGATCAAATCGTCAATCACGTGTACCGTGAGCCAAATGCAAACGTGTATATTGCTTCTTTTATGCCGTTTATCGCGAAACATAAATCTGAGCCGTTCTTCAGTGAAATGGTGTATCAAGGATTTAAAAAATTCATGGAAGTACATGTGTGTTGCTATGAAAACTATCAACAAACAGAAGTACATTTCGTCGGTTCTTTGTCCAAAATATTCGAAGCTGAGTTAAATAAAGCAGCAGGTGAATTGGGTATTTCCATCACTTCGATTATTCAAAAACCAGTGACTGGACTCGTTAACTATCATTTAAACTATATTCTTAATAATCAAACCGCTAAATCATGTTAAAATCTATTCTAATGGCTGCGTTCACTTTGCTGAGCGTCGCAACTTTTGCTCAGAAATACACGCCGGATTGGGCGCAAAATGCCACTATTTATGAAGTGAATGTGCGTCAATTTTCCAAAGACGGAAATTTCGCTGGTGTAGCAAAACAATTACCAAGATTAAAAGCCATGGGTGTGGATATCCTTTGGTTGATGCCGATTAATCCCATCGGGGAGAAAAACCGTAAAGGTTCACTCGGAAGTTATTATGCCGTAAAAGACTACCAAGGAGTCAATCGTGAATTCGGAAACTTAGATGATTTTAAAAATCTAGTGAATCAAGCGCACGCCTTAGGAATGTATGTGATCATCGATTGGGTAGCAAACCATTCTTCTCCGGATAATGTTTGGATTCAAGAAGGACACTTGGACTGGTACACCTTAGATTCTACTGGAAATGTACAACCAACAATTGGAACTGATTGGTGGGATGTTGCGGATTTAAATTACGACAATATGGCTATGCGTGTTGAGATGATTAAATCCATGAAATATTGGTTAACCGAAGCGAATATTGATGGATTCCGTTGCGATGTTGCAGGTTGGGTTCCTTTGGATTTCTGGATGGAAGCAAGAGCAGAATTGCAAACAGTTAAACCGATTTTTATGTTGGCAGAAGCGGAAGAAATTCCACTTCACGATGCTTTCGAAATGACCTATGGCTGGGAATTTCACCATGTGATGAACGATGTGGCAAAAGGAAAAAAAGATGCGACGGCGATTCGTTCATTTATGGAAAACAACAAATATCCAGGGACCGCTTATCGCATGAATTTCACATCGAATCACGATGAGAATTCTTGGAATGGAACAGAAATGGAACGTATGGGTGATGCTCGATTTGCGATGGCTGTATTAGCGGGTACCATCGATGGAATGCCATTGGTGTACAATGGACAAGAAACATCTCTGGATCGCCGTTTGAAGTTTTTCGATAAAGACAGCATCGAGTGGAAGAAAATGGACCTTGTTCCTTTCTACACGAAATTATTGAACTTACACCAAACGAATGAAGCACTTTGGGTACGCGATGGTAGTAATCGTGCTCAGTTTATCACTACACCAAATCCAAAGGAACAATTGGTGTTTGTGAGAGAATCCAATGGTCATCAAGTGATTACGATCTTAAATCTTTCCAATAAAAAAGCTGAATTTTCATTCACTTCCAAAAACATCTCTGGTTCTTATACGGATTTGTTTTCAGGGAAAAAGAAATCGTTAACCAATACAACGACTGTTTCTTTAGGTGCTTGGGGATACCAAGTGTTCTATAAGTAAGGACACTACTAAAAATCGAAACCATGACTAGTACAAAACCAAACCTATCCTTCTGGCAAATCTGGAACATGAGTTTCGGATTTATGGGAATCCAATTCGGTTGGGGTCTTCAGATGGCCAATATGAGTTCCATTTATGAGAATTTAGGAGCCAAACCAGAGGACATTCCTGCGCTATGGTTAGCCGCTCCATTAACTGGACTCATCGTTCAACCCATTATTGGATATTTAAGCGATCGAACATGGCATCCAATTCTTGGAAGAAGAAGACCTTATTTTTTAATTGGTGCGATCTTGAGTTCCTTGTGTTTATTCATCATGCCAAATGCATCAGCTTTGTGGATGGCAGCTGGATTGCTATGGATTCTCGATTCATCCATCAATATCAGCATGGAACCATTTCGTGCATTTGTGGCCGATAAATTGCCGGAAAATCAACGCACTATTGGATTCTCCATGCAGAGTTTTTTTATTGGAGTAGGGGCAACAATAGCAAGTGCGTTACCTTGGATATTTACCAATTGGTTTAACGTAAGTTCGACCGCTACACAAGGTCATGTGGCAAACAATGTCAAATGGTCTTTTTACATCGGTGGAATAGCTTTTTTGGCTGCTGTTTTATACACCGTTCTAACGACGAAAGAATACCCACCCGCAGAATCGGAAGATACAGCAAAGAATGACCAAGGAAAGAAAGGTTTTAACGCAGGAGTGGATGAGATTTTACATGCCATCTTAAACATGCCAAAACGCATGAAACAATTGGCCTTGATTCAATTCATTACTTGGCCAGGCTTATTTTTGATGTGGTTTTATTATACACCTGCAGTGGCCAATGATATTTTCGGTGGATCAGCTGGGTCCAAAGCCTATTCCGATGGACAAAATTTTGCGGGATTAACGTATTCCATTGAAAATGTAGTGACCTTTCTTTTTGCCTTAGTTCTTCCTGTTTTGGCTGCTAAATTTGGTAAAAAATGGACGCATTTCATTTGTTTATTAATCGGTGGACTCGGATTGATTTCCATCAACTTTGTTCAAGGTTCTGAAATGAGTTACGTGCTATTCATTATCATGGGACTTGTCGGAATAGCTTGGTGTAGTATCCTATCCATGCCGTATGCGATGCTAGCTGATTGTCTTCCAGAAAATAAAATCGGTATTTATATGGGGATCTTCAATTTCTTCATTGTCTTGCCTGAAATTATTGCTTCATTATTTTTCGGAGATGTGATGGAATATGTGTTAAATGGATCTCGAATAGCAGCCGTTTCGATTGGTGGATGTTTACTTATTTTGGCCGGAATTTTAACCCTTCGTATTCAAGAGAATAAAGTGCAAGTGCAATGATAAAAGGATTGATTTTTGATTTAGATGGTGTCATCGTCACCACAGAACATAACCATTTTGTGGCTTGGCAACGAACGGCCCATTCATTGGGAATAGCGTTTGAGGAAGAGCACAATGAGTTGTTAAAAGGCGTGAGCCGTGTCGATTCGTTGAAGAAAATTCTGGAACTAGGAAATAAAACCATTTCTTCGGAGGAATTCGAAGCGCTATTGAAAAGTAAAAATGATTTTTACGTCGATTCGATTCAAGAGTTGAATCAAACAGATTTACTTCCAGGCGTTTTAGATTTGCTCAATCAAGCGAAAGCAAAGGGGCTGAAATTAGCGATCGGTTCTTCAAGTAAAAATGCACATTTCATTTTGAAACTGCTCAAAATTGATCAGCTTTTTGATGTTGTGATTGACGGAAATGGTGTTGAATTACCAAAACCACATCCGGAAGTGTTTTTAAACGGAGCCAAGGCTTTGGGATTAGATCCTACGGAATGCCTTGTTTTTGAGGATGCGGCTAGTGGAATTACTGCTGCAAAAGCGGGTGGATTTACAGCGATTGCAGTAGGTAATCCGAACATTGCTGAAATGGCAGATAGATATTTTAATGATTTAACGGAATTTAGTTTTGAAGCGTATGCGTAATTTGTTTGAAATTGATGCTTGGAAAATTGTAGAAAATAAATTTGATCCAAGTAAACAAAAACAAGCGGAAAGTATCTTTAGTATCGGTAACGGTTCTTTCGGACAACGGGCCAATTTTGAAGAACAATATTCAGGTGATTCCTTGCAAGGAAGTTATGTGGGTGGTGTTTATTATCCAGATAAAACGCGTGTAGGCTGGTGGAAAAATGGCTATCCAGAATATTTTGCCAAAGTACTCAATTCCTGCAACTGGATAGGTATTAACATTGAAGTGGATGGAATTCCTGTGGACCTTAATACCTGCGAAGTGAAATCGTTTCACCGTGAATTGGATATGCAACATGGAATATTATCTCGCCACGTGAAACTTGCGTTGTCCAACGGAAAAGAACTCGATATTCAATCCATTCGTTTCTGTTCAATGGCGAAGGAAGAAATCGCTGCGATTTCATATACAGTTACGCCCATCAATTTTAGTGGGAACGTAAAGTTTACGCCTTACCTGGACGGAAAAGTCAGTAACCATGATGCCAATTATGACGAATTTTTCTGGATTGAAGATAGTCGCAAAGTGGATGCTCAGAAAGGAATCATTTGTGGTCGAACGAAAAAAACCAACTTTTCTGTGGCAACAGCCATGCGTTTTTCCTTCTGGAAAGCATCGGAATTGCTGACCATCCATCCAAATGTTGCGGAACGCGATTTCTACGTCGAAAATAACTTTGAACATTACCTTGAAAAAGGAATTCCTTATACGCTTAAAAAATATGTCGCCATTACTTCGACATTAAATCATTCTGAATTTGAGTTAGCCGCAAAAGCGATTTCACGAGTACGTGATGCGTACACAGGTGGATTTGATCAATTGCGACATGACCATGAAAAAGCATGGTTAAAAATTTGGGAAACTGCTGATATTGTCATTCAAGGCGATACAGCTGCCCAACAAGGAATCCGATTCAATATTTTCCATTTGTATCAAACGTATACAGGGAAAAATGCCAAACTGAACATTGGTCCAAAAGGATTTACAGGTGAGAAATATGGGGGTGCAACTTATTGGGACACGGAAGCCTATTGTTTGCCATTTTACTTGAAAACAGCAGACCCGAAAATTGCGCGTCAATTGTTGGTTTATCGTTACCATCACTTGAATAAAGCCATTGAAAATGCGGAGAAATTAGGATTCAAGGATGGAGCAGCCTTGTATCCAATGGTGACCATGAACGGGGAGGAGTGCCACAATGAATGGGAAATTACCTTCGAAGAAATTCATCGTAACGGTGCGATCGCTTTTGGAATTTACAATTATGTGCGTCATACGGGAGATCGCGATTACCTCAAACAATATGGTTTTCCAGTATTGTTAGGTATTGCACGTTTTTGGACACAACGATTCAATTGGTCTGAAAGCAAACAAGCGTATGTCATGCTGGGTGTAACAGGTCCGAATGAGTACGAAAACAATGTCAATAACAACTGGTACACAAACTACATCGCTCGTTGGTGTATCGATTATTGTTTGAAAATCAATGAGGAAATTGGTGGTTCAAATAATAAATTGATTTCCGAAAAGGAAATCAAAGCCATGCGACACATTGTTGAAAATGTGTACTTCCCAGTGTTGGAGGGGACAAATATCTTCTTGCAGCAGGATGGATTCATGGATAAAGAACAATTGACCGTGTCAGATTTACCGCAAAATGAACGTCCGATCAATCAACATTGGTCTTGGGATCGCATTTTGCGTTCTATTTTTATCAAACAAGCTGACGTTCTTCAAGGATTGTATTTATTTGAAGATCAATTTGACTTGGAAACAATAAAAGCAAATTTTGATTTCTACGAACCGAAAACCGTTCATGAATCTTCTTTATCGCCATGTGTTCACGTGATTCTAGCGGCTAAAATCGGAAACCTTTCTAAAGCCTATGAATTGTATTTAAGAACCTCTCGTCTAGACTTGGATGATTACAATCACGAAGCAGATGAAGGTTTGCATATTACCAGTATGGCGGGAACTTGGATGTCCGTAGTGGAAGGAATGGCAGGTGTACGCGTGCACGAAAGTGGACTCGAAATCAATCCAACCATTCCAGATGCTTGGCAATCTTATTCGTTCAGTATATTGTATCAAACAATTCCTTTACACATCACGATTGACAAACAAAGTGTTCGTGTCAAAAATTTGGGTACAGACACCATCTCTTGTACCCTTTTGAATCAAGCGGTGCACATTCAAGCCGGCGAGATGATAGAATCGAAAATTTAAGTTGAGTAATAAGTGGAAGGCGAGTTTAAAGGTAGAACTAATCTACGTTTAACTCGCTTTTTGCAAATGCAAATAATTGTTTTCTTTTGGATACTTCGTCCATAAAATAACGGAGCTGTCCTTTGGATTGAAATCGCTTTTTGTGTTGCCCAAACAAAAGAATATTCCAAATCTTTCGTCCAACAGACATGCGAGGAAGAAATTCTTCGTCAATCATCGTCATATACGACAAGGTTTCATGCAAGTTGTCTTGTAAACGCATGCTCACTAATTGCTGACGAATTTCCTCTGCTCGAAGATTAAATTTACGAAGGTGATCTTGGTCCAAACTTTTTGATTTTAACAAGCGATTTGCTTGAAATTCAATATCGTTAAAAGCTTTGTATAGTTCGTCAATCGTCATCATCCTGCAAAGAAAATTATTTTCGTTTAAAGTAGCCTAAAAATTCTTTATTTCCGTCACCGCCGAGAATAGGGGAGTCGATGTAAGCTTGCCATTCTAATTGATTGCGTTCACACATCTGTTTAATGTCCTCCAGCAACACCGGATATTGTTTCACATCTTTCACAATGCCTCCTTTGGAGAGAAATGCTCTTCCTAATTCAAATTGCGGTTTAACTAACAACACGACATCGGCATTTGGTTTCAAAAATCGAATGACAAAAGGAATGACTTTTTCTAAACTAATGAACGAAACGTCCACCACTAAACCATCTATCGGCTCTGTAATTTGTTTTTCGGTTAAATCACGCGCATGTGTTTTTTCTAGGTTGATGACACGATGATCTCCAAGTAATCGTTCGTGTAATTGATGCGTACCAACATCCACACCAAATACTTTTTTCGCTCCTTTGGATAACAATACTTCTGTAAATCCACCCGTACTTGCGCCCAAATCGATGTACACGCGATCGGTACAATCAAATGGCCATTCTTCTAAAGCAGCAACTAATTTTAGCGCGCCTTTCGAAACCCATGGAATTTCCTCTGAGATCAATTCAATTTCAGCATCCACAGGAACTTTCTTTCCCGGTTTTGAAATTAATTTTCCGTTGACAAGCACACCAAATTTTCGAATTAATTCTTCTGCTCGAACACGCGAGGAAACCAATGCGCGTTCCATGATGATTTTGTCAATTCGTTCTTCTTCCATGCTTATTTGTAAGTGTATAAATATCGTTCTTTTGCGCCTTCGAATTGTAAATAAATTTCAGCGCCTGCTTCTTGTTTATAGGCCAATTCTCGAATATCGAATACCAATGTTTGTTCCAACATCGCAAAGGATTCATCTCCTTTTTTAATGGGGATTTTAGTCACGGACAAACGAATGCTTCGTATTGGGGGAAGCGACTTTGAAATGGCAGCAGCACCCGTTAAAGCAAAATCACTGACTGTCAAGATGGGATGTGCTTGAACTACTAAAAATAGTTGATTCCCAACAATATTGACTTGTTGTATTTTAAAGAGTTCACCTCCCATGTCGAATGTTTCTGTCTGACGAATCGTTGCTTTTGGTACATTGGATTCTGTCATAACTGGTGTTTTGGTTTTTTTTAAATTGCCACAGGCACTTAAAATCAGCAATAGTGGAATAAAATAACGCATAATCGGTTGTTTTTTTGTTTGCGAAGGGTCAAAAATAATACCATTTCGCCAAAGTGTCCTATTTTTGTGGACGCAATGAAAACAAAAACACTAAAAAAGAACAAAGTCAACGTTGTAACTTTGGGTTGTTCGAAAAATACCTTCGATTCTGAAGTGATGATGGCACAGTTAAAAGCCAATCATTTTGAGGTCGAACATGAGTCCATGGAAGACGATGCTGAGATTGTTATTATCAATACGTGTGGTTTCATTGACAACGCCAAACAAGAGTCGATCGACACCATCATTCGATATGCGGAAGCGAAAGCAGAAGGCCTTGTTGATAAAGTGTATGTGACGGGATGTTTGTCGGAACGATACAAAGACGATTTAGAAAAAGAGATACCAGAAGTGGATGCCTATTTCGGTACAAGAGACTTGCCGCGATTATTAAAAACGCTGAAAGCAGATTACAAGCATGAACTTGTTGGGGAACGCTTACTCACAACCCCGAATCATTATGCTTATTTTAAAATCGCTGAAGGTTGTGATCGTCCATGTTCTTTCTGTGCAATTCCTATTATGCGTGGAAATCACATTTCTACTCCGATGGAGGACTTGGTGCTTCAAGCGAAAAATTTGGCTGCTAAAGGTGTAAAAGAATTGATGTTGATTGCGCAAGATTTGACCTATTACGGCTTGGATTTGTATAAAAAACGGGCATTATCAGATTTAATTAAACGATTGTCGGATGTGGAAGGAATCGAATGGATTCGCTTGCACTATGCCTATCCTTCGGGGTTTCCGATGGATGTATTGGACGTTATGAACGAACGCGACAACGTATGTAAGTACTTGGATATGCCCTTACAACATGGCTCGACAAAAATTTTACAAGCAATGCGCCGTGGGATTACGCGCGAAAAAACCGAAGAATTGATTCAATCCATTCGTCAGAAAGTACCAGGGATTGCGTTGCGAACGACGCTCATTGCTGGTTATCCGGGAGAAACAACGGCCGACTTTAAAGAAATGTATGAGTTTGTTGAACGCAGTCGTTTTGATCGCTTGGGAATCTTTACCTATTCACACGAAGAAAACACACATGCATATCAATTCACGGATGATGTTTCTGCAAAATTGAAAAAGAAACGCGCGGATGAAATCATGGAATTGCAATCAGGCATTAGCTATGAACTGAACCAACATAAAGTAGGTAAGGAGTTTAAAGTGTTGTTTGATCGCGTTGAAGGTGATTATTTTATCGGTCGTACCGAATTTGATTCCCCAGAAGTAGATAACGAAGTATTGATAAAAAAATCAGAAGCATTTGTTCGTTTAGGGGATTTTGAACGTATTTTAATCACGAGTGCAGATCATTATGATTTGTATGGACAAGTTGTGAAATAATTCTTGTTATTGGATATGAAAATCTTCCTTTCTACTTTCATTCTTTGCTGTGTGTTGTTTTCTTGCAATACGGATCGAACGGTGGAAAATACACGTTTGAAATGGGTGACAGATGCCATGAAGGAAGCACAATTTTCGACAAACCAAATCAATGTGCAATTACAACACATTCGTTTAAATTATCCAACGAGTGGTGTTCCTCGATTTAATTCGTTTATGAAACGATTAATTGAACGCGATACCATTGGTGTTTTTTGTGTGGATCAAGAAGACTTAGACATTTCGTATCAAGTGGAACATGCAAGTAAAAGTTTATGGTGCCTTTCTAAAACCGTTCACGTGAAATGTCCAATGGGAAATAAGGCATTTCATTTTCATGAAACATTCACTTATTACGTAAAAAAAGACAGTATTTTCCAAGTAAAGATGATGGCTCATGCTGATTTTAAAAAGAAACTAGCGCAACAATTGGAAGTACGTAATATGCGTCGCTGCTCTCAGCCAGATTTTAATCGTTTGGAGTTCCAATTGAAAAAGGGAAAATACTTTGTTCGAGTGCCTTACGATTTTCCGCTTTGCGACACCTTAATGCCCTTTGACTTCCAGCAGAATACCGTTAAAGTGGTGGATTTAAATCTAATCCGATAAGCGATTTCACTTAGAATTCGATGTTTATTCTTTGTTTTCTTGAAATAGGGATTGAAGTTGTTCGCTTTTCGTGTTTTGGCGTCTGATTAGTCCAAAAATAAGTTTTCCAATCAAGTAAATAATGATGTGAAGTGCGGTAAATGCGGCAATTATTATTCCCTGATAGCTTACGCCATGTTTGATGGAATATAAATCATTCATCTCCCAAAACGCATTGACAAAGTAGCAAAGAAAAATGATGCTATGAAAATACTTCCATCCCATAGGCGGTTTGGAAAGCAGAATGGTTAAGGCAAAAAGGGCGCCCATTCCCCAGAAAAATACCATGTCTTCGTTCATAAGCTAAAATTAGTATTTATTTTAGTCAACTAGTTAAAAATACGTTTAAAATGAAATGCTATAAAATGCTTATCTTCGCCAAAACTTCGATATGCGCGTTTATTTAGATAATGCAGCGACTACACCTGTTGCTCCTGAAGTGGTTGATGCCATGATTCCGGTTCTTCGTGACACCTTTGGAAATCCATCTTCCACCCATTCTTTCGGTCGAAATGCCAAAGCATTACTCGAAACCTCGCGTCGTACCGTTGCTAAACATTTGAATTGCGCTCCCTCTGAAATTATTTTTACATCAGGAGGAACAGAAGCTGATAACATGGCCATACACGCTGCAGTGAATGAACTCGGTGTGAAACGAATCATTACAAGTGCGATCGAACATCACGCGGTTGGACATACAGCTGACGCGATCGCTGCACATGAACACGTGGAATTGGTGCTCGTAAATCTTGACGCTAAAGGAAATGTTGATTTAACTCATTTGGAATCTTTATTGCGTGACACAAAACCAACGTTGGTTTCTTTGATGCATGCCAATAATGAAATTGCTACCATGATTCCATTGAAAAAAGTGGCGCAACTTTGTCGTCAATATGGCGCTTATTTTCACTCAGATACGGTTCAAACAATGGCGCATTTCGCTTTTGACTTATTCGATTTAGACATCGATTTCATTACTTGCGCGGCACATAAATTCCATGGTCCAAAAGGAATTGGATTTTTGTACGTGAACAAGAAAACCAAAGTGACATCGTTTATTCATGGTGGAGCTCAAGAACGTGGACTTCGTGGTGGGACGGAAAATATCGCTGGAATAGTTGGACTCGCAAAAGCAATGGATTTAGCCTACGATCATGTCGAAGCACATCAAAAACAGGTGTTTGAACTGAAGTCCTACATGATGGAAGAATTGAAAAAACAGTTTCCAACCGTTTCCTTTCACGGTGAAACAGATTTCGATAAAGCCCTTTACACGGTCTTGAATGTTTGTTTGCCGGCAACAGAGAAAACAAGTATGCTCTTGTTTACTCTTGATTTGAAGGGAGTTGCAGTCAGTGGTGGGAGTGCATGTACTTCTGGCGCGACAAAAGGATCTCATGTTTTGGAAGGTATTCATGCGGATATGACTCGTCCAAATGTGCGTTTTTCCTTTTCACGCTACACAACGAAGGAAGAAATCGATTATGCCTTGCAACAGTTGCAACAAGTTTATCAAAACAATCTAAGCTAGATTTAGCAGAAATTCATGCAAAAAAGGAACATTTTATTCCTGTCAAGTTGGTATCCAAATCGGATCAAACCGACGCATGGAAATTTTGTTTACCAACATGCACTTGCAGCGGCTCAATTTCATCAGGTTCAACTTATTTATGTGTGCTTAGAGGAAAATCGCAAAGATCAAATTGAATATGTGCGAGAAAGTGATCCGTTTGAATCGACAATTGCGTATATTCCAAAATCAACGTGGCCAATTATTGGACCTATTTGGAATTATCTTCGCATCGTTTGGTGTTATCTTCAGTTGTTTCGTCAGCTGAAAAAAGAAGGGTTTCATCCAGAATTGATTCATGCCAATGTCGTTTATCCAATTGGGATGATTGCACGCTTACTTTCTCTTCGATACAACATTCCATATATTATCACAGAACATTGGACTTGCTACCATCCAACAGTCACGCCTCGTCCCAGTAGGATTCAGCAATGGTTGACAAGATTGGCTGCCAATAAAGCGAAATTGATTTTGCCTGTAAGTGAAGATTTAGCAAAAGCGATGCGGAATTCGGGTATTGATTGTCCGATGGAAGTAGTGTACAATGTGATCGATACCGATTTGTTTGTTCCTGGTGAAGCGAGTATTAAAACGGGATTTCAATTGATACATGTTTCTTCTCTTGATCCAAAGCAAAAAAATCCATCCTTGTTGTTTCGTGCTTTTTCGGAACTTCTACATCAAATTCCAACACTTCAACTACATATCGTCAGTGATGGAGATGAAGGAGTTTTTAAGGAAGAAATTCTCCGCTTGAAGATCGAAAACCATGTCTTTTTTTACGGGACCTTGGACGCTAAAGGGATTGCTAGCCGATTAAAAGAGGCTGATTTATTTGTGCTGACAAGTCGTTTTGAAAATTTACCTTGTGTATTGATTGAAGCAATTTCTGCTGGAGTTCCAATTGTTGCCACAGATGTTGGTGGCATTAAAGAAATTGTTCATGCTGAAAATGGTGTCTTGGTTCCTTCCGAAAATCAAGAAGCATTGGTGACGGCAATAAAAGAGGAACTGACACGTTTAGCAAGTTATCAATCCAATCAAATGCATCAAGAAGCCGTAGCTAAATTTAGTTATCGATCTATCGGATTGAAATTTAGTGAGATTTATGAATCGATACTCAAACGTCATGGTTCGTAAAATACTCGGTAATTTCGGAGTGCGTTTAATGTCAGCCATCATTAATTTGATGATTGCCATTGTTGTTTCTCAGTACCTAGGGGCAACTGGAAAAGGTGAACAAAGTATTGTTCTGACGATGATTGCCATTGTGACCATCTTTGATAATATGGTTGGTGGTGCTTCCATCGTTTTTCTGACCAATAAACTTCCCATTCGTGAATTGTTTTTTGTGTCCTATATTTGGACCATCTTTGTTAGTTTACTCTCCTATGTGGTGCTCATCACATTGAATTTAGTTCCAAGTCAGTTTACGCTTTCTGTCGTATTGTTAAGTGCAATCTCTTCCGTGATTTCCATTCACAGCTCCGTATTATTGGGGAAGGAAAAATTAAGGTCTTTTAATTTATTGAGTTTTCTAGTGCCACTTCTGACCTTGCTCATGTTGCTTGTTCAATTCGCTTGGAATTTAAATCGAACAGCCTCGGCTTATGTGAATGCCTTATACTTTGCGTATTTACTCACGGGGATTGTTAGTGTGTTATTGGTGGCAAAATCTGTTAGAAAAGACGCGACGTTTCAGTTATTGAATACATGGAAATCGTTTCAATCGTTGATTTACTATGGTTTTCAAAATCAATTGGCTCATGTCTTTCAACTCTTGAGTTTTCGAATGAGTTATTTTTTTCTGGAAAAGAATTGTGGGGAAGCACAGGTTGGTATTTATTCAAATGCAGTGTCTGTTATTGAGTCTGTATGGATGATTTCGACGAGTATTTCGCTCTGGCAATATGCTAAAATCGCGAATTCGACGGATGTACATTACACGAAAAAAATCACGGAGCAATTGACAAAATATGGTTTGTTGGTCGCCTTTTTTGCCTTGATGTGTGTGGTACTCATTCCTGCTGGATTCTATTCCTGGTTGTTCGGAAAAGATTTTCGTGGACTGAATGAGTTGATGTGGTTCCTTGCTCCCGGAATCTGGGTATTTAATTACGCTTTGATTTTAGGGCATTATTTTTCTGGCCATGGAAAATATTATGTCAACGCCTTTGCGTCGGGAGTTGGCCTAATCGTTACTTGTATAGCGTCGTATTTCTTGATTCCAACTTATCAAACAACAGGGGCAGCAATTTCGGCAAGTTTGTCGTATTTGGTGACCTCCATTGTGGTGATTGTGTTTTTTCGAAAAGAAGGGGCTAAATTTGTCGTGTTTCCATCCATCCAGGAATTAAAAGAAACACTTAGTTTATTAAAAGTATCAACGAAAAGTGGAGCAAATTCATGAATAAATTAACCAAATTGATCAAGGCGATTCGATTGATTCTTCAGAAGCCATACCTACTTAACAAGGTATTGAAGGATGAATCCGTCTTGAAGCTTGACTTTTTAAAAGCGTATCCTCATTTGCAAATGAAGCAAATTCGACTGGTGGATTTCATGGAAGAAAATGAAGTGAAAATCACACCTTATGCGTTTCTTTCGGGTTCTTCATTGGCAACGGATTTTGCGCTTCTTCAACTGCTTTGTCGAAGATTTCAAGTGCAGGACTATTTAGAAATTGGAACGTGGCGTGGTGAAAGTGCAGCGAATGTGGCGCCCTATGTGGAATCAGTGTATTCCTTCAATTTAGGTGATGAACAATTGTTGGCACTCGGACTAGAAGAGAACTATGTTCAATCACATCGGTATTTTTCTAAAAACAGTTCAAATGTTCATCATGTATTTGGTGATTCTCAGAGTTTTGACTTTAATCAATTAAATAAAAAGTTTGATTTGATTTTCATAGATGGAGATCATTCTACAGCGGCGGTTCAACGCGATACGAAAAAGATGTTGTCCTATTTGAAAAATGATCAATCCATCATTGTTTGGCATGATGCAAAATTGGATACTGAATACCCTCGCTATGAAGTGCTTAAAGGAATTTTTGATGCGATGCCTGTCGAGATGCACCCACATATTTATCTCGTAGAAAATAGTTTGTGCGCGGTCTATCTTCCGATGGAGGTCATTTCGGAAATACCAACGCTCAATCGCTTGCCAAGAAATTATTTTGAAATCACATTAACGAAAAAACAGACGACTGATCAATAGACGTTTGTTTTTCATTTGCTAGAAAGTAGTATGGATGTTTTGGAATTAGATTTACTTGAACGTGAATTTGCGCTGCAGTAAATAACTGATGGAGATAACCACGCAACTTGCCATCACATTGGCTATCGACGGATAAATTCCGATTCCAATCACCAAAATCTTAAGTAAGCCCCAATTCGTGGTGGAAGTAATGAATGCACTCAGGCCATATCGTAAAA
Organism: Flavobacteriales bacterium; assembly: GCA_046070685.1. Taxonomy (GTDB): domain Bacteria; phylum Bacteroidota; class Bacteroidia; order Flavobacteriales_D; family Crocinitomicaceae; genus UBA952. The sequence goes on from JBJTMU010000104.1 coordinate 41,966, forward strand.
ATTGTGCTCTTCCACGCAATTGACTTTCAGTAAAAACGACAAAACGCATCAATAGAAATCCAATCATAAACGAAATGCATGCACAAATAATGGAGCTTAATGTGAGTGCAGACATTGTTTTTGTTCCGATGCCAAAAGGGAGATTGTGAAAGACTACATCAGCTTTAAAAAGGACTTTGTTGAAAATCAAGTAAAAGAAAATCCAACTTAACATTAAATTTCCTCCACCACAAGCTGCGTAATAGTAAGTGGTTTTGTCGAAAATACGTCTGACAAGTGGATAGAAAAAATCTAATATTTGATGAATAAGTCGAACCATTATGCACTGAATTCTATTTCATAACCTGTATGCCTACGCAAGTTAAGGACTTTTTGCTCATCTAAGTACACATATTGTCCGCGAATGCCGATCAATTTCCCTGAAATTTGCGGCTCTTTGTCAAATGTTAATGATTGAACCTTGTTTGGATATGCTGTTACGGGATATTGGAAGTTGATGATTTCGTCATTTTCAATCCAATATTGTGTCAAGTCTGAAGGTAATTCTTCGCTAACCTGCCATTTTTCATCCACTAAATCAATCGAATCATCCTGGATATTGCGCAACATATTTTGCCAATTTGTTTTATCGGCAAAGAATTCTTTCAATGCAACCTCAATAACACCCGCTAAGTAGCGGTTCGGAACTTCCGCAAGTAAAATCGCCTTATTTGCTCCTTGGTCAATCCAGCGCGTGGGAACCTGTGTAGCGCGCGTGACTCCAACTTTTACGATATCCGTTGCTGCCAAATAAACAAAGTGAGTCTGATTGTGGTGCTTTAATTCATATTCGATGTCCCTTCCTTTGCCAAGATGAGCCTCACATAATTCTGGATGTAAAATACACGGACTTGCTTCAGCGGCTTGATTAAAACAAGTGAAACAAAATCCTTCGCCGAATGATTTCTTCGTCTTTTTCTGACAAGATCGACACGTAATGATACCTGTCCAGCGCAAGTGAATTTCTTTTCCAATAAAATCGTTTAAACACACCGTTTCCGTCTGTATCGGGAGGAAATATTGAACGATTTCCTCGTGCTTGGTGTGCATTTTTTCTAAGGTAAAAATCATTCCTCAGGTAGGATTTCCATTTTGGAAGCAAAGTGATAACAATAATCTCTTAAGTCTTCTGAAATTAAATGTTCGCCCGTTGCTTTTTCAAACGTATCGGCCATCGTGAGTAAGGTTTGATGAAAAAACTGTTTCATTTCTTCGATGCTCATGTCTTTTGTCCACAAGTCGATTTTCATGGTGTTTTTTTCTTTTGGATCCCAAATAGAAAGCAAAAATGCAGAAGCTGCTGCATCCGTTACATTCGTGTCAACAGCGCTCCATTTAATGGCTGAAGGTATTTGGTTTGCATCTAATCCAACAGTTAGAATGATGTCTGATTTCTTAGTGATTTGATCGCTCATAAGTTATTTTGCTTGATATTTTTGAAGAATTTTATTGTAAGGAACGGACATTAATTGGTTAGGGCTAATGTCGTTGTTTTCCATGTATTGTTTCACGATCATATATCCCATAAAACGTCCCATTCGATCTGGACTTTCCTGTGGTAATCCAATGGTAAATGGACCTTCGTGCAATAGATTCATGCGGGTTTCCTCATCCGTTTTAAAGAGTAATTCTTCGTCCACTAAATATTCCCAGAATGATTTTTCGCTTGCGACTGCCCAATCAAAATCTTTTTTCGTGTAACGCAAAATAGTGGCTTCTGAAAGTTCGGGTAAGCAGATGTGACTGATAAAAAGCATTTTTCCCCAACGAATCATTTCACTTGCGTAATTTTCAGTGGTTTCTTCCAAGCCGTGTGTACTGATCCAAACTAAAAGTGCATCTGAACTTACAAATCTAGGTTCCATGGCTTCTTTGATCCACCCGTAAAACTGGGAAGAGGGTAGGGCTTGAATTAATTTGTCTTTTGCACCCAAATATCGTTCTTGTCCGATCGCAACAGACTGATCTGAACAATAAGCACTCGCGGCAAATCGACTGTTAATGAAATAAATTTGCTTTGGACTTTTCCATGTTGGCATAAAGTATTTCAAACGTTTGAATCCATTTAATAATTCCTCGCTAGCCTCTTGACGCCATTTCACTTTCTTTTCAATGCTGTTTTCTAAAGAAAGAATGTATGGATTACTATAAAATCGATTGATGCCATTTCGGAATGCCGTATCAGAAGTTAAAGGAATTTCGAGTGCGTAGGAGAAGGCGAATTGAAAAAGAGCTTCGTCTTTCTTTTTTAATTGCATAAACAATTGATCTCGTTGCGACCAATTTGCATGTCGAGCTAGGGAGTCCAAATGAACAAATTCGATGTTTAATGGAACTTCATCGAGGTTTACCTCGTAATCATTGGATGAACAGGAAGTCAAGATGAAAATCATCCATCCAAAAAGCAAGGTAAGGAAGCGAAAGGGTTTCACGATAATTCTTATTTTTGTTCAAAATTAACACTTAAAACAGTATCACATGAGATCTATGTCAATCAAACAAATATCTAGCGTCATTTTTTGCGCTTTTCTCGCTGTTGGAGGAAAGGCTCAAACAGTTGGTGATAAAACCTTACAAGCTGGATTAGTAGGTGGTGTTGGAATTAGTATGTTGAAAATGGGCACCAATTACATGGGGGCAAATGGAGTTGGGTCAACTTTTACTTTGGGAACGAATTTCACGAAAGCATTCAAAGAATCTAAAAATTTAGCCTACACATTCGGACTTGAATTTGACATCGAAAACTTAAAGTATAAAAAAGAACAAGCAAACGTTTTTTATCGCTACAACGACAAAGTAATTAAAAACCAAAAAGAAACGGTGGGTTCAACAGATAAGTATTTTTTACTCAGTGAGCGTGTTTACAATCCCGTTTATATTAGCTTGCCAATATACTTGAATTTTAGAACTGAGTTCATAGGGGACTTTCGCTATTTTGCCAATTTCGGTCTGCGCAACCGTTTTTTGGTGTCCAACAAAATTGTTGATAAAGGATTTTCTTTGGATAATTTATCCGATCCATTGGCTTTATGGAAGAATCAAGATAATATTGATATGACTTCAAAAGGGGAGTTGTTTATCTTCAATTCAAATATCGGTTTTTCTGGAGGTGCAGAATGGAATTTTGCAGGTACAACGGTTTTGAAAGCGGAAGTTGGATTCTACTACGGTTTCGTTCCGTTATTTTTAGACCGTTCCGACGACAAAAAATCATTATTCATTGTCGATAACAATTTAACAAAAACATATTTCTCCAATAAATCAACTCAAAATCAATTGGTGTTAAAATTCTCAATCCTGTTTTAATTGAATCCGATTGTTCGACATATCGTTTCTTGGCTAAAAGTTTACCAGGAACAGGCAAAAGTTGATGGTTACATCATTGGTGTTTCTGGTGGAGTAGATTCTGCCTTGACATCCACTTTGTGTGCGCTAACAGGTGCTAAAGTGATTTTATTGAATATGCCCATTCGTCAAACTTCGGCTGAATACACACGTGCTCAAGAACACATTCAAGATTTGAAGAATCGTTTCTCAAATGTGCAGTCCTTCGAGATTCCATTGACGGAAATATTTACCACTTTTGAGTCTGTAATGCCATTTGATGTCGCTGAACAAGCACTCGCAATGGCCAATAGTCGTTCACGCTTACGTATGATGACACTGTACGCGGTTGGACAAGCACAACGTTGCTTAGTCGCAGGCACAGGAAATCGCGTGGAGGACTTTGGTGTCGGATTCTTTACCAAATATGGCGATGGTGGGGTGGATGTGAGTCCGATTGCTGATTTAACAAAAACAGAAGTGTTTCAATTGGCGGAATCTGTTCAAGTGGTAAGTTCTATTTTAACGGCTGCGCCTACGGATGGACTTTGGGAGGATGGACGAAGTGATGAAGATCAAATCGGTGCAACTTACCCAGAATTAGAATGGGCAATGGATTTTTTAGGTGACGAAGCTTCACTGTCTGATAGAGAAAAAGAAGTACTTCGTATTTACAGAGGATTCCACGCAGCAAACAAGCATAAAATGGAAGCCATTCCTGTTTGTCTCATTCCGAAAGAACTGAAAAATGCGAACTAGTTTTTTTCAATTGAAATCACCACTGAAGGACATGAAACATTTCGTTCTGATATGCATTCTTATTCTACCATTTGTGTTTTTTTCTCAAAAAAACATCGAGAAAGGATTTCAAGATTTAAAGGATAAAAATTTAGGTCAAGCGAACATTCATTTTAGATCTGGATTAAAGAAAAGCGGAAGCATTGCGAGTTATGGTTTATCCAAGCTTTATGTAACGTTAGACTACCGCAATTTGGATAGTGCATATCATTTCGCCTTACAATCACAGCGTCTGTGGCCAAGTGTTGAGCCAAAAAACCAACTTGCTTGGAAAAAAGATTTCGCTTTTGATCAAAGTATAATAGATGGACAGTTACAGGCAGTAAGTCAGCTGATTTTTGAACAAATACAAGCAAGTCCTTCCGTTTATACATGGAATCAATTCATTCAAAATCACCCGCATTTTCTCGCTCGAAATACAGCAATTTACTTGAGGGATCAATTGGCTTTTGAAATTGCTCGTCAGAAAAACACCTCGTCTGCATTGAAGTTTTACTTAGATTCTTTGCCGGAATCTTCCTTCACTCAAGAAGCAAAACATTTATTTTTCGACTTGGAATATGCTGAAATAACGGCCGATGGAAATTTAGAATCGTTCGTACGTTTCTATGATCATTGTCCTTCAAATACACATTTAATGGAGGCAGCGCAAGAAATTTATCGCTTGGCAACTGTAAATCATACGTTAACGGAATTCGTTCAATTTGTTCGCACCTACCCGAGTAATCCTTTTGTGAACGAAGCTTGGAGAAACGTCTATAAAATTTACTTGAAAGAATATTCAGCGGAAAAATATGCAGCGTTTCAGCAAGAGTTTCCAGATTATCCCTTCATGCAGGAGTTGGCGATTGACATCGACTTATTCCAAATGAAATTGTACCCAGTGATTTCAAGTGGGAAATATGGCTTTATGAATGCCCAAGGGAAATTAATGATTCCAGCTATATATAATGAAGTTGGTCCTTTTCAAGAAGGATTAGCGGTGGTGTCGAAGGAAGATTTGTTTGGGATTATTGATAAAAAGAATCAAGTCATTGTTGACTTTCAATATGATGAAATCCTAGAGTTTGTGAGCAACCGTGCCATCGTTCGAAAAGGGGATAAGTATGGGGTGATTGATCGACTTGGGAAATTGATTTTTCCGCTCATCTATGAAGACATTAGTTTGAGTGATCAGGGTATTTACGATGTTGTAAGCAATGGGACGAATAGTTTGTTTGATTTAAATCACCAAGCCGTAACTTCAGTGGAACAGGTTGCTCAAACGACTTTTTCACAAAAAATGTCCTTGCAATTCCCTACTTATGAACTCGTTGGTGAATTAGATCGTATTTCAAATCGTGCTGTCGTGAAAATCAACGGACAATTGAATTACATTGATTCGACAGGAAAATTAATTTTAACGACACCATTGGAATGGTATGCTGATGCCTTGAGTTTATCCAAATTTCAAAAAGGATTTGCCGTCTTCCGTAAAAAAGAAAAATATGGACTCATTGATGTAAATGGAAAAGTTGTTCAGAAAAATGTCTATGAATTAAGTGGGCCGTACACCGGATTTTGGCCAGTAAAAGATAAAGGGAATTGGGCCTTGTTAGATGCAAAAGGAAAAGTCGTTCTACCTTTCGAGTATGACTTCATTCGATACATTGATGAACTTGGTTATCTAATTGAACGAGACGCCTATTTTGGACTATTAAACGCCTCTTCACAAATGATTTTACCTGTTTCTTTCTCGACAATTAAAAACGTTGATTCGCGTTATTATTTGGTGTCTATTGATGATAAACTGGGCTTATTCTCAAAAGAAGGAAAAGAGGTCCTATCTGTTCAATACGATCGAATTTCACGTTTCGACGATGAGTGCATCGTTCTGTATATGAATGAAAAAATGACTTATTACTTCCCGAGTGAACATTCCTTTTTAAGCCTGGCGGAATGAAAAGAATTTTAAGAAATCCAGAGCAATTTTTTAAAATTTTGATGGCTATTTTAACCGTCTATGTGGGTGTATTTGTTTATTTGGAATTAACAACTGTTCGCAAAGAAACAGCGATTGAAGCAGATGAGTTTTCTGTTTCTATTGAAGAAGTTCCGGAAGAGATCGAGCTTACCTTAGAACAGGTCCAGGCTTTTCAAGCAGGAGGAGATGTGCGAAATGTGGTGCGCGATGCATCTGACACACGACAACGGTCAAATCAAGATTGGTCTCAGGACGCACAATCTTCGACAAGGTCAGGGAATCCAGAACAAAGTGCAAGAGATTTTGAACGTAGTTTGTATGATGAGTTCGGAGGTGCTAAAGAACGTGAACGTATTCAGTCTGAATCTGCGGCGCGTTTGAAAACGATGAATAACGGTTCAACCAATCGAAACAACCAAACCACCAATCAAAGTGGAAGTCAAAATCAATACGCTGGAAGTGTCATGGTTGACTTCTCCTTGCCCGGAAGAACGGCATTTGACAACAAAAAATGGTATGTTCGAAATCCAGGTTATACATGTGGTTACAATTCTGCAGGAACGGTCGTGATTAATATTACAGTCAATAATGCTGGACGTGTCATTGCGAAATCGGTCGATTCGAATCGAAGTACGAATACCTCTCCTTGTATGGTGGAACAAGCCTTGAAATATGCGGGAATTTCAAGATTCAATGCTGGTTCTGGCAATGTCAGTGGCTACATCAGTTACCGATTTGTATCTCAGTGATGAAAAATTAATCAAAAAGATGATGAGATATTCATAATTTTGTATCTTTGAATGATAAATGTAAAGTTATGTTCATTGCATCCAATTTAAAATTACTGCGCAAAAGGTCGGGTAAATCTCAAGAAGAATTAGCCCAAGCATTGGGATTGAATCGTTCCACATATAGTGGCTATGAAAACGAAGTAGCGCAACCAAGCATAGAAATGTTGGTTTCTATTTCACAATTCCACAAAGTGACATTGGATGAGTTGATTGCAAAAGATTTCTCAAGTTACACGGAAACTGATTGGTCTTCCATGGAAAACCATTGGAAAAGTGGCGCAAAAGGAACGCAGTTGCGCATTTTAACAACTGTAGTAAATTCAGATAATGAGGAAGAGGTGGAGCTAATTCCTGAAAAAGTGCGAGCAGGATATGTTTCTGGTTACGCGGATCCGGAGTATATGAAAGAATTGCCGACGCTCAAATTGCCCTTCTTGTCAAAAAACAGAAAGTACCGAGCATTTCCGATAGCGGGAGATTCTATGCCACCTGTTTCTCATGGTTCTTATGTAGTAGGGGAGTTCGTTCAGGATTGGTTGAGTTTGCCTTCGAATACTCCTTGTGTGGTGGTAACTAACAATGATGGAATTGTATTCAAATATGTGTTTAATCAATTGAAAGAAGCGCAACAATTGTTATTGGTTTCTTCAAATCCAGCTTATGAGCCATATCCGGTTCCGGTTTCTGATATTCTAGAGGTTTGGCGATTTGTTTCGTATATTTCCAAAGAGATTCCAGATGTTCAATTGGATGCCGAAGGAGTGGGTTCTTCGTTTCGGAATTTACAGAAAGATATCCAACAGATTTTAGTCCATATCACAGAGCAAAACAGACTCGCTTAATTGCCTTCGGATTTCCGAGGATATTCTTATCTTTGCACTTCAAAATACGATAAAAACAGATGATTCAGGTTACTTTTCCAGATGGAACAATTAGAGAATATGAGAAAGGCACTTCTGCGTTGCAGATTGCCACTTCCATTTCTGAAGGATTGGCGCGAAATGTGTTGGCAGCTCGTGTCAATGGACAAGTGAGGGATGCTGTCCTTCCAATCAATGAAAATTGTGAATTACAATTGTTGACCTGGAATGATACGGATGGTAAATCAACCATGTGGCATTCATCTGCCCATTTGATGGCAGAGGCCTTAGAATTTTATTATCCTGGAATTAAATTAGCGATTGGTCCACCCGTAAATAGTGGATTCTATTATGACGTCGATTTAATGGATTATTCCATTTCAGAGAAAGATTTGGAAAAAATCGAATTGAAAATGAAAGAACTCGCGAAAGCGAAAAATCCATTTGTTCGACAAGAAATTTCAAAAGCAGAAGCCATTGCCTATTTTACGGAAAAACAAGATCCATATAAATTGGAGTTGTTATCTGAATTGGAAGATGGTACCATTACCTTTTATACACAAGGAAACTTTACGGATTTGTGTCGCGGACCTCATATTCCCGATACAGGATTCATCAAAGCGGTGAAATTAACAGCCATTGCTGGTGCTTACTGGAGAGGTGATGAAAAAAATAAACAATTAACACGCATTTATGGTGTGACTTTTCCAAAACAGTCCGAGTTGACGGAGCATTTGGAGAAGTTAGAAGAGGCGAAAAGACGTGATCACCGAAAATTAGGTAAGGAGTTAGAATTGTTTACTTTTTCTCAAAAGGTTGGACAAGGATTACCAATGTGGTTACCGAAAGGAGCTGCCTTGCGTGAACGCTTGGAGAATTTCTTGAAAAAAGCACAGCGCAAAGCGGGATACCAACAAGTGATTACGCCGCATATCGGTAATAAAGAATTGTATGTGACTTCTGGTCACTATGAAAAATACGGAGCGGATTCATTTCAACCCATTCGAACACCAGATCCAAACGAGGAATTCTATTTGAAACCGATGAACTGTCCTCATCACTGTGAGATTTTCCGTTCAAAACCTCGTTCATACAAAGATTTGCCTGCTCGATTTGCAGAGTTTGGAACGGTTTATCGTTACGAACAGTCTGGAGAATTACATGGTTTGACCAGAGTTCGTGGGTTTACGCAAGATGATGCGCATATTTTCTGTACGCAAGAACAAGTGAAAGATGAGTTCAAAAATGTAATCGACATCGTATTATACGTGTTAAAAACATTGAACTTCCACAATTTTAAAGCGCAAATCTCGTTAAGAGACCAAGTGAACCGCGAAAAATACATTGGTGCGGAAGAAAATTGGGTGAAAGCCGAACAAGCGATTATCGAAGCTGCGGCAGAAAAAGAATTGCCAACGGTAGTTGAATATGGTGAAGCAGCGTTTTACGGACCAAAATTGGACTTCATGGTTCAAGATGCTTTGGGACGTGAATGGCAATTAGGTACAATTCAGGTAGATTATAACTTGCCTGAACGATTTGACTTAGAATATGTTGGGGCAGATAACCAAAAACATCGTCCAGTAATGATTCACCGTGCGCCTTTTGGCTCCATGGAAAGATTCGTGGCGGTTTTGTTGGAGCACTGTGCGGGAGACTTCCCTCTTTGGTTGTCAACTGAGCAGTTTATTGTCCTCCCAATTTCGGATAAATACAACGAGTACGCAGAAAAAGTTTTAGAATTCCTAAATAATTACGATATTCGCGGACTTGTTGACGACCGAAATGAAAAAATTGGTAAGAAAATACGTGATGCAGAGTTGGCTAAAGTGCCGTTTATGTTGATTGTTGGAGAGAAAGAGTTCGAATCAAACCAAGTATCAGTAAGGCAAAGAGGCACCGGAGATCACGGATCGATTACTCAAGAGGCGTTTGTTGCAATGGTGCAAGAAGCAATCGCCGCGGAATTGTCATAAGTATTTAAATTTTTGAATGAGAAGAAATTCGAGACCATTTGTAAAAAGAGAAGAAGAAGCGCAACACAGAATTAATGATAAAATTGTTGCGTCTGAAATTCGATTGGTAATTGAAGGTGAAGAGCCTCAAGTAATGTCCGTGTCTAAAGCTATTGCTTTGGCGGAAGAGCAAGAATTAGATTTGGTGGAGATTTCTCCGAATGCGAAGCCGCCGGTTTGTAAAATCATGGACTATAAAAAGTTCTTGTACAACCAAAAGCGTAAGCAGAAAGAATTGAAAGCAAAACAAAGTAAAATCGTCGTGAAAGAGATTCGCTTTGGACCCAATACTGACGACCACGATTTCAATTTCAAATTAGCGCATGCTAAAAAGTTTTTGGAAGAAGGCAGCAAAGTAAAAGCGTACGTGTTCTTTAGAGGACGTACAATTGTGTTCAAGGATAGAGGTGAGATTTTATTGTTGAAATTTGCACAAGAACTTGCTGACTTTGGAGTGATTGAACAATTGCCAAAGCTGGAAGGAAAAAAGATGATCTTAATGATCAACTCGAAAAAAAAATAAGGAAGCTGATATAGATGTTTAACTTTTAAAAAAGTAGAAATGCCTAAAATGAAAACAAAATCCAGTGCAAAGAAGAGATTCACCATCACTGGAAGTGGAAAAATCAAGCGTAAACACGCTTTTAAAAGCCACATTTTAACAAAGAAGGCTACGAAACGTAAGCGTAACTTAACTCACGCTGGATTGGTACACAGTGCCGATTTATCGAATGTGAAGTTGCAATTGTGCATGAAATAGTCCTTTGTTGGTTTGTAAATTGTTTAACCCGGTAATGAGTATCTAAGACTTCACTTTGAAGCACTTTTTATCAAAAAACTTAAAATTATGCCAAGATCAGTTAATCACGTTGCATCAAGAGCAAGAAGAAAAAACTTGATGAAACTTGCCAAAGGTTACTTTGGAAGAAGAAAAAATGTTTGGACCGTAGCAAAAAATGCTATTGAAAAAGGTTTGCTTTATGCTTACTCAGGTCGTAAACAAAAGAAAAGAAATTACCGTTCATTATGGATTACACGTATCAATGCAGGTGCACGCCTTCATGGTATGAGTTATTCCCAATTTATGGGAGCAGTACACAAAAGTGGAATTGAGTTGAATCGTAAAGTACTTGCAGATTTAGCGATGAACCACCCTGAGGCTTTTAAAGCCGTTGTGGATTCTGTAAAAAAATAAAAATTATTCTATGTCAGCTTAAAGCCATTAGTCTTTCGATTAATGGCTTTTTTTTAATCTAGTCGTTTCGTTTATGTTGAAAATTGGTGTAGTAGGAACTGGACATCTTGGTAAAATTCATCTTCACAATTGCATGGAACTCACCAATGCTTTTGAAGTCATTGGTTTCTATGATATCAATCCGGAAACACGTGCGCAAGTTGCGCAACAGTTTCAATTGAAATCTTTCGAGCAAATGTCTGAACTACTTTTGGAAGTGGATTCAGTCATTATTGCAAGCTCTACTTCGGCTCATTATGCCTTAGCCGTTCAGGCGATGAAACATGGGAAACATGTATTTATCGAAAAACCTGTTTGTTTAACTTCTGAGGAATCGAAAAAGTTATTAGCTTATAGTCAGGAAGCGGGTGTGATTGTGCAAGTTGGACACGTGGAACGATTTAATCCAGCTTTTACAACGGCATTACCTCAAATTCAACATCCATTCTTTATGGAGTCGAAAAGATGTGCTCCTTTTCAATCGAGAGGGACGGACGTTTCTATTATTTTGGATTTGATGATTCATGATATTGACCTAGCTTTAACGGTTGCTCAATCGAATGTGAAACGCATCATGGCATCAGGAATGGAAGTGGTCAGTCAAACCATTGATTTTGCTTCTGCTCGTTTGGAATTTGAAAATGGTTTTGTGGCTAATTTAACAGCGTCAAGAGTGGAAGAAAACCGCATTCGAACTACCACATTTTTCATGGATAAAAAGAAGTTGGAAATTGATTTTCTGCTGAAAGAAGTACAGCAGTCTGTGATGGATGATTCGGATGAAGCGAATGTATGGAAACAAACAATTTTGTCAATCGAAGACAAGAATGCCATTCAAATGGAACTTCTTTCCTTTGCGGAAGCCATTCGTGATGATAAAATGCCTCTGGTTAGTTTAACAGATGGACATCGAGCTTTACAAATTGCGGAATTAATTCATGAGCAAATCACAAGTTCAAATCAATTTTTAAAATAAAAACCTGAATAATACGTTATCGACATGATGAGAGTTTTTTGGTACTGCTTTTTGGTGACTATTCTTACAGCATGTATAAAGAATAATCCGAATCCATCTTGGATTCAAGTCAATTCATTTCAGTTAGTTTCTAACCCTAATTTATCAGGTGCTGAGGGACAATTAACTTCCGATTTTAGAGATGTTTGGTTATATGTGGATGATCAATTAATCGGTTGTTTTCAAACTCCGTTCAAAATTCCTTTGTTGAAAGAAGGAAATGCCAATATCAAAGTTTATCCTGCGATTCGCAATAATGGAATTTCCGGCAATAAAATGATTTATCCATTTATGAATCGATATGAAGTGAGTGGGAAATTAGTGAAGGATCAAACGCTCACGATTAATCCAGTTACCAGTTACATGGATAATTTGAATTTTTGGATTGAAGATTTCGAGGATGCTTCTGTCAAAATTCAAGATGATCCCAATACCAGCGTTGCATCCCTTTTTACCACTAGTGAAAATGTAATGCCCTTTAATGGATTCAATTATGGGAAGGTCATTTTAAATGCGGCTGATTCTGTTTGGGTGGCAAATACAACTGATCAATTGTCAATTGCCAAGAATAGAGCCTGTTTTTTGGAAATAGACTATTACAATACAAATACGTTTATTCAAGGATTTTTAGCTGTTGGTTCGAATGGAAATGTGTATCAGGATAATGCCGGATTCAACGCACAATCCGTTTCAACGGTGAAATGGAAAAAAATGTACATCGAGTTGACTGAATTAATCGGGAATTCAATTAATGGTGCCAACTTTATTCAAACATTCAAATCAAAATTGGATTCAAATCAAGTGGAAACAATGATCTGTATTGATAACATCAAAATCGTTTACAAATAGATGAAGGATCGTTTTTGGGCATCTTGTTTGATTTTTGTGGATTATTGTTTCGCCGCACTTGCCTGGGGACTCTTTTTTTATTTCCGTAAAACACAGATAGAGCATCAATTATTTGTCGCTGACTCCAAGTTTTACCTCGGATTAGCGATCATTCCTCTATTTTGGATTTTCTTCTATTTCATTCAAGGAACATATCACGAAATTCGTCGCATGTTTCGATTGAAGCTGATCAATCTCACCATATTTGCCTCGATACTCGGTACCATTATTTTGTTTTTTGCCTTGCTCATTGATGACGATGTGAAGTCTTATCAAAATTATTATCGTTCGATTTTAGCCTTGTTTGGACTGCATTTCATAATTGTGGTCATTCCAAGATTGATTTTCAATACCTTGTTAATTCAAAGCATTCGCAGTAACGACCATGGATTTAAGACAATCATTATTGGAGGGAATGAAAAGGCAGTGGAAATTTATCATGAACTGATTCAACAGAAACAAAACACAAATTCGTTTATTGGCTATGTCAATGTGAATGGTAAAGACACGCTTTTAGATGGTGTAATCCCTTACTTGGGACATGCGACAAACTTGGAAAGTATTCTCGATCAAATCGAAGTGGAAGAAGTGATTTTAGCTGTAGAAAATTCAGATCATAATCGGTTAAAAGATATTATTTCACGTGTGGACAATGGTCAAATTCGAATTAAACTTTTACCAGACATGTACGCGATCTTGGCTGGTTCCGTTGAGATGACAAATATTTATGGCGCCTTATTGATTGAAATTATTCCAGATGCGATGCCGTTTTGGCAACAAGCAACAAAGCGTTTAATGGACATCGTCATTTCGCTGATTGCCATTATTTGTCTCATTCCTTTTTACTTTTTCTCCGCACTGGCGGTAAAACTTTCTTCCCCTGGACCAATATTTTATTTGCAGGATAGGGTAGGGTTAAATGGAAAAATATTCCGCATCATTAAGTTCAGAACAATGTATATCAATGCGGAACAACAAGGTCCACAACTATCTTCGGAAGGTGATCCGCGCATTACGCCAATCGGACGTTTCATGCGAAAAACCAGATTGGATGAATTCCCTCAGTTTGTGAATGTGTTATTTGGACAAATGTCCTTAGTTGGGCCACGGCCGGAAAGACAGTTTTATATTGATCAAATTGTACAGGTTGAGCCGCAATACAATCATTTAACGAAAGTTCGTCCAGGAATCACTTCTTGGGGACAAGTAAAATACGGTTACGCAGAAAATGTCGATCAAATGCTCCAACGAATGAAGTTCGATTTGATTTACTTAAAAAACAGAAGTCTTGCTTTGGATATAAAAATCATGTTTTACACCGTGATTATCGTTATTAAAGCCAAAGGGAAATAGAAACTTTGTTCAGAAGTTTATCAATTCAAAAAACCTTTGTATCTTTGCACCTTCAAATCATTTATAAACGTAGGTTTCGTACCTCAAATTGTAAAAATTATGGCAACAAGAATTAGATTACAAAGACACGGAAAAAAAGGTAAACCATTTTTTCATTTGGTAGCAGCAGATAGCCGTGCAAAAAGAGATGGTAAATTCATCGAGAAATTAGGTACATACAATCCAACTGCGAATCCAGCAGTGATTGATATCAATTTCGAAGCGACTTTGAACTGGGTTCAAACTGGAGCAGAGATGACAGATACAGCTCGTGCAATTTTATCTTACAAAGGTGTATTGTACAAAAATCACTTATTGAACGGTGTGAAAAAAGGAGCATTAACAGCTGAGCAAGTGGAAGAAAAATTTGCGAAGTGGTTGGCTGACAAAGATTCAAAAGTTCAAAACAAAGTAGCTGGATTGGCAAAAAATGCTGAGAAAGAAAAAGCAGCTCGTCTTCAAGCAGAGGAAGCGGTAAACGCAGCGAAAGCAGCAAATGTTGCAGCTAAAAATGCTCCTGTAGTAGAAGAGGTTGCTGAAGAAGTTGTTGCAGAAGAAGCAGCAGTTGAAGAAACAACAGAAGAGGTTGTAGCAGAAGAAACAACTGAAGAAGTTGTTGCGGAAGTGGCATCAGAAGAAGTTGTAGCAGAAGAAGCACCAGCAGTTGAGGAAGCACCAGCAGCAGAAGAATCTGCACCTGAGGCAACTGAAGAGCCTGCGGCTGAATAAGCTGTATGCAAAAACAAGAATGTTTTTATTTAGGAATAATAGCGAAACTTCACGGATTTAAAGGTGAAGTTTCGCTGTTTTTAGACGTATCGAATCCATCGGAATACGCTACGTTAGATGCTGTCTTTATTGAAATTGATGGAAGCCTTATTCCATTTTTTGTTCAGCACATTAAAATGAAAACCAAGGGATTCGTGGCTGTCAAATTTGAGGGCATCGATTCCGAAAAAGATGCACAACGCATTTTAAAAAAACAAGTATATCTCCCTGAAGCTTTTCTTCAAGAATTAGATCAAACATCTTTTTATGATCACGAAATCATTGGTTATACCGTGATTGATGAGATACATGGAAATGTTGGTGTTGTTGAAAATGTGATTGATATGGCAGCCAATCCATTGTTACAACTTGATAAAGAGGGGAAAGAAGTATTGATTCCAATTTTTGATGGACTCGTTCAAAAAGTTCAGCGCAAAAAAAAGGAGCTTCATATCAAAGCTCCTGAAGGGTTAATCGACTTATACTTAGCTTAGTCTTTTGACTTTAATAATCCCATTGCGATTTTCATACGAATGACTTTTTTCGCAGATTCGTCAACACGTTTCTTGAATTCTTTGTTTGTGCGGTAAGCCGCTAAAATTTCAGCATGAGCTTTCTTCGCATCAAGTGGCATTAGGACAATGTCGCAACCAGCATGAATCGCTTTGTATGCTGCTTGAGGAACGTTAACTACGCCGCCCATATTCATCGCGTCCGTTACAATGAGTCCTTTAAATCCTAAGCTGTCTTTTAGTAGATCACTCACAATTTTCTCGGAACAAGTAGAAGGAAGTCCTTTTGTGTCGTATTTTGCATTGTTTTGAACGGCAATGTGTGCTACCATGATCGATAATACGCCATTGGCAATCAAGGTTGGGTAATTACAGATTTCTTTCATTTCGCCATCAATTACCTGAAGTGCTTTGTGTGTATCACCCGTTACCAATCCGTGACCTGGAAAGTGTTTTGCGGTTGCAATGATGTTATTTCGTTGCGTCTCTTGAATGAATGCGTCGGACCAAGGAATAATATTTGCGGGAACAGCGCCAAAACTTCTGAATCCAACGGTTGTGTTTGGTGACATATCCACCACTGGCGAAAAATTATAATTGATTCCAATGGAATTCAAATCTGCTGAAATCGTTTTTGCACAGGCAATGACTTCGTTTACATCTTTTAATTCGTTCGCTTTTTTCACAATCGTTGAACCGGCAATCTTGCGATTCACTAAACTTGGTTCGGCATCGGCACTATACAAGAAAGGAAGATTGCCCATTTTTGCATTCGTTGACTCGAAATCTTTAATCCAATTAGTGAATTCTTCTTTCGTTCCGTTTAACATTAATACACCGCCAATCACACGGTCTTTGATGTGCTGATCAATGGTTGCTTTCGTTTGACCTAGGCGCCCAACTGCAGGCATGATTAACTGTGCAACAATTGCTGTGTCATCCATTTGCTTGAAAACGCGTTCAACTTCTTTGTCCAGGGCTGGATTATCCTTTAAAAAATCGGATAACTCGAAACTGATTTCTGTGTTCGGTTGAATCACTTTTGCTTGTTTCGTAGATTCACTGGATTGTGCACATCCTTGAAATAGGAGTCCTGCTAAAAATAACGGTGTAATAATTTTTTTCATAACATTAGATAGTCTTCAAATTTAATCAATCAACTTCAGGCAGATTTGAACTCTTGTTGAATTAATAACCAAGTCCTTGTCAATAACTATGCCTTAAATATTGATCTTCGGCTTTTTTAGACAAGGGTATTTGATAATTTCTCAAGGAGCTTGTGAACAGTTTAAGTTGCTCCTTTTCGCTTTTGAATGAGATCAAGCGGTTGATCGGAAGAATTTGGACACAAAAAAAAAGCCCTGACATTTCTGTACAGGGCTAGCTTCGTTGCTATTGAAAAGATTAATGACTTCGTTGCTCCGTCATGGATTTTTCAAGTTTAAGGTATTGTTCGGCTGTAAAAATGTTTTTTAACATGGCCATTCTTGCTTCTTCATTCGATTTAATGATGGCTTTCTTTTGATCCTCTGGATAGTTCGAAACCATAATTCCTTGGTTTTTTTGTGCAATTCCTAAATGAACGGTATAAACTTGTTCTTGCTGTGCTGCAGTTAATTTTAATAAAGTCGTTTGACTATGTGTCAAGGATTGTGCACTTTGCTCTGGTGTTTGAGCTTGTTGCGCAACTGCTGTTAGACCTAAGAAAAAAGAGAAAAATAAAATTTTAATGGCATTCATGGCACTTGTTTTAGTTTAATAACATCAAATTCACAGAACGAAGATAAGGAAAAAAGAGTTAGATTGAATTCTTTATTCCTTGAAGAGACTAAATCTGAATTTATTCCGTTAATTTCGTTCAAAATTCAATTTTGAAATTTCTTTCTTCGCAACATATAGACAAACGAATTTGGGATCAAATAGTTGCTTCTGATGAGCAATTAGATTTCTTTTCTTTGTCTTGGGTACAAGATATGCTCCATCCAAATTGGGAAATGCTTTGTGATGAACAGGGAAACTATCTGTTGAATGTACCGATCGACAAGAAAAAGGGCTTTTCCTATCGACTTCAACCTTTTTTCATACGTGCACTGTCGATTCCGAAAAATACGGAAGAAAAATTGGGGGAGGTAATTGCTTATTTGAAAAAATCAGCATCCTATCTTCAGTTAAACATTTCACTTCATGATCCAGAATTGACAGACGCAAAAGGGATCTATCAACAACTGGATTTAACAAAAGGAATGCAAGTACTCAGGGCATCATATTCAACCAATACCAAACGCATATTAAAGAAATTACCGTCTGATCTTGCCTTTCTTGAGATAGCGGATGTATCGGTGTTTATTTCCTTTTTTAAAGAGCAAAAAGGGGAGGAGCTAAGCGGTTTCACGAATGCTGTTTGGGAAAGGTTGTCCAACTTGTTACTTGAAGCACAGAAGCGAGGAATGCTGAAAATTCAGACTGTAGAGTCGAATGGAGAATTCATGGCAGCTGCGGTGTTTATTTCCTTTAAAGGAACGTATTTCTTTTTAAAAGGCACGGCAACAGCAAATGGTAAAAAAGCAGGAGCGATGTATGCGCTACTCGATCATGAGATTGAAGAGTCCTCTGTTTGGCATCATACCTTTGATTTTGTTGGCTCCAATAATCCGGCAATTGCCCAGTTTTATCGAAAATTTGGCGCAACAGATAAAAGCTATGGAGTCATCAAACAAAATAATTTGCCTTGGCTTTTGCGTTTGATTAAACCTTAACGAAAGATCAATTCATCGACAAATAACCAAGTTGGATTACCAGCGCCTAAGTGCCAATCAGGGCAATTTCCAGGATTCACAATCGTATAACGAATGCTTTTCACCTTTCTTGATTTGTCTGTTTCGATGACTTGAGTAATTTGTTGATTTAACGGGTTTTTGTCAGTGCTAGTCGCTGCTGGAACAGAAATGATTTGTGGACTTTGATAGCTTGTTCCATCGTACGAAATTTCATAACGAATTTCTTTCGGTAAGAAAATCCACGATTTTTGATCGCGAATGCATGACGCACCAATTTCATGAATGGAAACAGGTTCTTTAAATTTAACCGTCGCTACAATATCTTTTTCATAGTATCCTTGCCAATCGCCTGTTCTAAATTCATTTCCACCATAAAGTCCATCGACCAATGCATTCGGTCCAGAAGCGGCATATTGATTCGAATAAACGGTGTTGAGAGTCAAGCTAACATTCGGGTTTTTGCGTATGAATTGACTAGAAACAATGGCGCTTTCACTTGAAATTCCTTGTTCATTCGTTCTGGTTAATTGAAGGTCAATGTTTGTTGTTTCTTTCAATTGAACGGGCTGATTATACGTATTCCAAGGTCCATTATTCAATCGGTATTTCAAGACATAGCGATCCGTTGGAGTCAAGTTAACATGTCCCATTTCGACATAAAGTTCTTGGTCGAAAATGCGTTGTTCCGATTTAATAAATGGTGCAGGAACAAAATCAGCTGGAATCTCAACCGTATTCATTTGAGGATAATTGGATTTCGCTGGCATTTTGTCGGTCATATCAAACTCTAATTTACCCCCAGACATCAATGTTTGATGATCAATCTGGAAATTTGGAATCAATTTTCCATTCCATTTAACGGAAGCAACATAGGAATTTGTCGCACTTTGATTGTTGCAAATAATTTCAATTTTTGCATGTGTTTGATTATCTACTTTGATGGTTGCCTTACTGAAAAATGGTCGGCCAATTTGATAAATGGTGCTTCCAGGTGCAATCGGGTAGAGTCCAAGTGAACTTAATACATACCAAGCACTCATCTGACCACAATCTTCATTTCCAGAGAGTCCATCTGGTTTCGCGTGATACATTTCTTTTAAAATGCGATCCACATAATATTGGGTTTTGTACGGAGCATTGGTGTAATTGTACAAGTATGCCATGTGATGCGAAGGTTCATTTCCATGAGCGTATTGTCCAATTAATCCGGTGATATCTGCTTGTTCGCGACCAGATAATTTCATTTCTGTCGTGAATAGTCGGTCTAACCATGATTCCAATGAATCGCGTCCACCCAATAAGTTGGTTAATACTTCAATTTCATGTGGTGCATACAATGAATATTGCCAGCTATTTGCCTCGGTATAGTTGAAATTTACTTCCGAAGGATCGAATGGTCCATACCATTGTGCTCCGCGTCTTGCACGCATGAATTTTGTGTTGGGGTCATACATGTTGACAAAAGAAAAACTGCGTTTTCGATACGTTTTTGCCAGTTCTTCATTGCCCATTTTTGCTGCCATTTCTGATATACAAAAATCATCGTATGCATATTCCAAGGTTTTGGAAACAGATTCTGGTTCGTCACTCGAGCTTAAGTAACCTTTATTCGCATAGATTTGTTTTCCTAATTCATTGATTGTTGCGGTGAAATGCATATCACTTAAAGCTTTCTTTGCATCGTAAGTCATGGCGGCGGAAGCGTTTTTTCCATCAATGCCTTTCATGTAAGCATCTGAAATGACACTCACACTATGATAACCAATCATGCATTCTGTTTCACATGCGGCTAATTCCCAAACAGGCAAATCGCCTCCTTCGTCAAATTGTCTTAAAAAGGTGCGAATGAATTGCGTCGTTCGTTCTTGTTGAATCAAGGTAAAAAGTGGATGATTTCCTCTGTAAGTATCCCAAAGTGAAAAAACGGTGTATTGATTGTTGTCTTTGATGAGCTGGTGGATTTTTTGATCTCTTCCACGGTAACGTCCATCGATATCACTCATCAAGTTAGGAGCAACCATGCAATGGTACAAACTGGTGTAGAATATAATCGCATCTTCAAAGTTGAGGGATTCGATTTTGATTTTACTAAGTTCATTGTTCCATTTCTCAATGTTTTTCGAATAAACTTGCATGAAATCAAACTGTGGAATTTCTAATTGGAGGTTGTGAGCGGCGCCTTTTTGATCGACATGTGACATCCCCACCTTTACATAAAGCATTTTGGTGTTTTTAGGAAATTCCAACAGTAATTTGTGGGTTCCGTCGATTTTAACAGGTTTTGCAGAGACAAATGGAATGGATGTTTCCAATTGAAAATAAAAATGTTGATCATTTGCCCATGCTTCTGATTCTCTTCTTCCCGAAATACTGTGGTCATTTAAGATTTCAAATCCAGCATCAATTACTTTGTCGCGAAAATCGAGATCCAATAAAATGAATTTTTTTCCTTTCGCATTCAGAAAGGTATATTCATGAATTCCAGATCGGTCTGTAGTTGTTAAACGAACATTGATTTGTTCATCTTCCAAATAAACCTCATAAAATCCGGCTCTTGCTTTTTCTTTTTCATGTGAGAATTTAGAACCATAGCCATTTTTTCCATCCATGTATTTTGGAAGTAACTTCGCCTTCTTTCCTGACTGAGGAACCACAAGTAAGTCTGCATAATCTGGAACGCCTGTACCGCTTAAGTGTGTATGGCTAAATCCATAAATAAGTGAATCTGAATAATGGTAACCTCCACAACCATCCCATCCGTCGTGACGAGTATCTGGACTTAATTGCATCATACCGAATGGTGTACACACACCTGGAAATGTATGTCCATGTCCACCCGTACCAATTGTTGGCATCACATATACATAAGGATTAAAGGTCTCAGCTGATTGATTGAATTTTATTTGTGCCTGATCGCTGGCTTCAGCAACTTGCTTAACTTGGGTATGCCAAGAAAAACTAATAAGGCAAAAAAGGGAAACGTAAACTGATTTCATTAGTGGAATTTTCGTTTGTTTAAAGCGTTGAAAGTCTTATTCTTCAGGAAATAATAGTCCCAAATGATTCGACCATTGTAACGATGGAATTTTCGTGTTTTCGTGTTGATTTGACGTCTTTTTTTGTAAAATCGTCCAAATTGTGCATACACATTTAAGTGTGCCAAAAAGACCATCCATGTCAATTTAAATTGACCACTCAGTAAAAATTTGACACCAGCAATCCCATCCAAACACATGCGGATAAAAAGACTGGGCATTAATGGTCCACAGTGATTTTTCATCAACATGAACAAACTATTACGGAAGTTGAGGTACACTTTTTTCGGTGATTCATAATCTAGTGTCCCACCGCCAAGGTGATAAACCGTACTTGCAGGAACACAATAAAATTGATATCCTAAATTTCCTAAACGCAAGCATAAATCAATTTCTTCCATGTGCGCAAAGAAATCGGAATCAAAGCCTTTTACTTGGTGGAAAAGTTCGGCGCGTATCAACATGGCTGCACCAGATGTCCATGTTACGGGTGTATTGAAATCGTATTGATGTTCGTCCTTTTCCAATGTGTCGAAAATGCGTCCACGGCAAAATGGGAAGTAATGTAGATCAATATAGCCACCTGCTGCGCCGGCATGTTCAAAATATCCTTTTTTATTCCAAGCCTTGATCTTTGGTTGACAAGCCGCTACATGTGGATGTTCATCAAGAAAAGATTGTAGTGGATTTAGCCAATTTTCGCTGACCTCAACATCACTGTTAAGGATCATGTAATAGTCGAATTGTCCTTTTAATTCGGCTAAGGCTAAATTATATCCGCCGGCAAATCCGAAATTTTTGTGTTGCTCTAGAATGCGTACTGCCGGAAAGTTTTCTTTCAATAATGAGATCGAATCGTCCGTACTCGCGTTATCGGCAACAATCACAGAATGAGTGCCAGAATAGTTTAAAACACTTGGCAAATAACGCGCTAAATGCTGTTTTCCGTTGAAATTAAGGATGACAATCGCTAAGGAAGTTTCCATGGATTAATATTGACGGAACAAATCGTTGCTATCACCGCCCCAATGCTTGACATTGTTTTGGTTTGGATTATCCACATTTCCATTGTAGGTATTTCGCTTTGCAAGAATTTGCGGCCAAGCTGGATTTTTCAATTCACCAATCATGTCAGAATGCAATAGTCTGTAAGCATTATTAACCAAATCTGGATTGTAGAAGACAAAACGTTTGTTGCTGTAAATACCTATTTTGTTGTAAGTCCAAATTTCATACGGATATTCAGAAGGGGAGGACTCTCTAGCATTCACCGAACTTGGAGCGCCATATTTTAAATAAACACGTCCACGGTCTGTTTCAAATCCTTCTTGAAAATTATTTCCATAGATTTCTTCCACAAATTGAACTTGAGCTTTGTAATGAAGCCAAGAGTCATACGGATTCGTAGGTGCGGATAAGGACCAGTATCCTTGAATGTGCTTGCGAGCATCATCCGTGTTTTTTGATTTGATCGTTTCAATGATGTTTTTAATCTCTGCAGGTTTGGAAATCGGAATTAAACATTCCAAAAAATACATCACGGAATCAGCTGGAATCGAAGCTTGAAATGCGGGATCCAACATCATGTTTTCCATCGTAAACATCGAATTGTTCTCGTTGCTTCGTTCAAAATCATACGTTTGAATCGCCATGATTTCATTGTTGTTGCGACTGACACGAAATTCCAACTGATAATCCCCTGTAGCTAAATCCTCAATGTTAATGCTTTCAAAAATGGGAACAACAGGTGCTTTTGCATGTGCGCTTGTTTTGGAAAATCCTTTTACCTCACTGGCATCTTTGGTTTGGATGACACGATAACTAAGTTGGAAAGTACTATCCGGAATTTCTTCACTTCCATAGATCTCCATGTACACGGGTAGATTTTTTGAGTCCGTGGCATAAAAACTAGATAGCATTGGGATAATGTGGTAGCCTGATTTATCAAAATTGGATGCTTGATCACTTGGATAAGCGTATTCCGCTACAATGACATCGGATATTTTCGTGTTTTTGGAATAATCTTCCATCGAAATAGGAATTACTCCAGAGATTTCAGATCCTTCTTTGTGTACATCAAATAAATCTAATTTCAATTTGTATTTTCCTGGATTCAATTGAACACGAATAACTTCGTAAAAATCATCTTGGATACTATCGATTGCTTCTGGCGATTCGAGTACATAACGATCGCTGTAAACTGTCTGACTACTATCAGAAATTTCTACAGAAATCAATACTTTCGAGCGCAGACCATGACCCTCGTTTTTATATACAACAGAATACGAAACAAATTGCATGTACACCTCGAGGTAATTGCCAACGTTGGGCGCATAGAATTGTTTCGTGTCTAAATAAGTTTTTAGCTTGACTCCCTGAGAGAAACCAATACTTTGTAAGATACAAAAGCAGAAAAGGATTAATTTTTTCATGTGCTTTAAAATTACAATAAAAAGCATCAATCTTCGATGTTCAGACGTATTTTTTGTGCTAATTGACGATTATACGTTTCCAATAAATACTTGAAATAGTTATCCGTACTTTTCGAAATACATTTGGTGTAATGCTTCAATCTATGCTCAATGTGATCTTGTATAACTTGCATTAAGTCAAGTGCATGATCAAGGTTTTCAGCTGAAGATTCAATGGCTTTAAAGTGATTGTCGATGGATAAATCAATCGCCACTTTTCCCTTTTCTCCACGATCCAAGCAATCGTAGTAACAATCTTTAATGTTGAATTCTTCGAGGATGGCAGAAGGCATGATTTTATCAAAGCCTTTTGGGAATTCAAATTCTACTTCAAATTCCATATCTTCCAACTCGGAGATACGTGATTCTAGAAAACGGTCTGGGAATTTGAAAGCGTCTTGCCAGTTAATGTAATCTTGCCAATATCCAAAGCGTCGAACATTATTTCCTAAATCGATGATTTGAAATTCACTTTTATTTGGCAATCTTCTTGATCCACGTCCAATCATCTGATGATACAACGTTAATGAGCGCGTTGCACGGTTGATAATGATGGATTCAACCGTTGGTTCATCAAATCCTGTCGTCAAGATTCCAACAGAAGTTAGGATCGCCCCGGGTGTTTCTTTAAACCATTGAATGACATCTTTTCGGTCCTTGTCGCTAAACGTAGAGTCCAGATGACGAATATTGTATTTTAACTTTTTGAAGGATTCTTCCACACGTCTGGACGTTTCAATACCGGCATTGAAAATCAATGTTTTTTTACTGATACTCACTTCTTCATAAGCAAAGATTAATTTTTCTTGCATGAAGAAATTACTGTAGAGTAAATCCGAGCTACTGACAGTGAAATCACCATTGGTACCAATTTTAAGTCCATGTAAATTGACATCGTATTGGTACGTTTCTGCATTCGAAAGGTAGCCTCCTTCAATTAAATTTGAAATGGATTCTCCTACTAACAGTTTATTGTAATTGTCCTTTAATGGCAAGTTGCGATTGGAGCTCAATGGTGTCGCAGTAACACCAAGGATATTTGCTTCTTCGTAGAATTGAAAAATCTTACGGAAGCTGTTGTAATGTGCCTCATCCACAATGACAAGACCAACATCTTCAATAAAATTATCATTTTCATTTAAACGATTATTCAAGGTTTCCACCATCGCAATGAAACATTGGAAATCTCCTTGATCATCCAAATGTTTCACTTCCGAATTAATGATTTTATTAGAAACCTGTATCGCGGAAAGTTGTTTCGATGTTTGAACAGAAAGTTCAATACGGTGTGTCAGAATTAACACTTTTTTATTCCATTGCTCGATGAATCTTCGTGCAATTTCTGAGAAAATAACCGTCTTACCACCTCCAGTAGGAAGTTGGTAAAGTAAATTAAAATTGGTGCCATTCTTTCTAAGTTCATCTAGAACTTGGTTCACCGTTTGTTCCTGAAAAGGGTAAAGCTTCTTCGCTTCGTATAAATCGAAATCAATCATTTTCGCAGTTGGGATTTGCAAAAATACGCTCTTTTCTTTGATTTAGCTCAATTCAATTTAGATTGACTCCAATGATAAAGGAAAATACCTGTTGCCATGGAGACATTTAGTGATTCAGCATGTCCGTAACCAGGTATAGTAACTGCTTGACTAATATGTTCTTGAAGTTTTTCTGAAATTCCTTTTCCTTCATTTCCCATGACAAGAATTTTTATTTCAGCAGGTGAAATTTCTGATAGGTTTTTTCCGTTCAACAATGCGCCGTGAATGGGTAAACCCAGATTTGGGAGAAATTCAACAAGATTTTTATAAAAGACAGCTATGCGAAAAGCACTTCCCATTGATGCTTGAATCACTTTCGAATTCAAATGATGAACAGTGTCCTCTGAACAGACGATTTGTTTGATGCCGAACCAGTCAGCCGTACGAATGATGGTGCCCAAATTCCCAGGATCTTGAATGCTTTCTAGTACTAAAATGCGTTCACTTGGATTGAATGCAGGGGTTTCGGGTATATGAAATATCCCCATCAAACAGGAAGAAGTTGTAAACTGCGAAATGCGATCCATTTCAGCAGGAGCGCAATAATAGCCTCGTTCTTCCGGTAAATTAGAAACAGCTACTTCCGTAGTGACGAAGGTGTGAATCAAACTCGGATATTGTTCCATTAGCTCTTTCACCAACTTTTCTCCTTCTACTAAAATGAGTTTCTCCTTCTCTCGATTTTTCTTCAAGTGAAGACTCTTAATCCATTTTATCTTTTGTAGTGAAATTTTTTCCAACTTGATTATTGTTATTTTTGCACTCAGGCATGAAACATCGAGCGAATTTACTAAATATTGTGCTTATCCTTCTGTTCATTTTAACAGCATGTGATTTAACACGAAATGTTCCCAAAGGGAAATACTTGCTTCGTTCGAATACCATCGATGTCTTGGATAATTCCACAATCGATAAATACGAACTTGGATTGATCGTCCGCCAACAACCGAATCAACGAAATTTTTACATCAATTTTAAATTGCGCATTTTTAACCTTATCGACTCGGCAAAAGTGGCGAACAAACGCGAATTGAAGTATCAAGCATTTGAGAAGAAACAATTAAAAAAGAAAAATAAAGTTGCAGCGATTAACGCCAAAAGAAATGAAAAAGCATTCGAAAGAGGGGATGCTACTTTTCGTGTGAAAGAATATCGTGAAGCAAGCTTTACCAAAGTATTGTGGAAGGAAAAAGTTAAGTATAAATTCGGACAAAAGCCCATCGTTTTTGATACCTTGTTGTACGATAAAAGTATCGAGCAACTTGGATTTTACATCCGTAAAAAAGGATACTATTACGGCAGTGTGAAAGGAGAATTGACCTACAATCAAAAGAAAAGATTTGCCTACCCTCGTTATGTCATTCAAACGGGTCCGCAATATATCATTGATTCAGTTCAGTACAAAGGAGCAAAAATGTTGCGAGACAAACATGCGGCTTACGTGAAGAAAACCATGGAGCAAACCGGACAACATCCGCTGATCAATAAACCTTTCGATACGGATTATTTGAATGACTATAGAGAGAAAGTAGCCAAGTATTTGCGTGATGATCAGGTGTATAAATTTTCATCGAGTAGTATTAGTTATTCGGCGGATACCAACAAGCAAACCATGCGTGTGCGACTCATCATTCAATTCGATGACCGTTATATTCCTTCTGAAGCGAAAAAAGACAGTTTAATCAAAGTACCGTATACAGAAATGACGATTGCTAATGTGTACTTTCATTTATCTGATACTTTAAATTCGGACTCAAGTTTTGCTTTACAAATGAAAGATCAGCAATTGAGTTTGTATGATCCGATTGCTCCTCAATTCTTGCGAACGACAAAGTTCTTGACGTACGATCAAGTGTTATACACGAAGAAGCAATTAGCAGAGAAAAAGGCTCCTGTTGGAACCACGAATCCTTTCCGAAAGGTCATTGTTACTTATAACGGGAACGAGCCTTGGATCAAACCATCTATTTTAGAACTTCAAAATTATTTGGAACACGATAATAAATACAAGGAATATTATTTGGACCGTAGTTATCGTTCAATTGTTCAATTGGGTGTGTTTAGCTCCGTGAAACCGATCATCATTGAAAAACCGGGGAATAAGTTGGAAGTGCATTATTTCCTAGAGCCGGCAAAGAAACAAACCTATGGTTTTGACCCGAAATTCACTTCCTCAGCTGGATTACTTGGCGCCAATGCTTCGTTTAACTATACGAATAAAAACATCAATCGAGGAGCAGGAAAAATGGTCTTTTCATTTGGTGGTGGTTTTGAATCTCAACCATTAGTCTTTCAAGATCAATCTGGTCAAGCAGTTGGAGCAGGGAAGGGAAGAACCTTCAATACCTTTGAATTCGGTCCAAGTTTGAAGTTCGATTTACCAGGTCTATTTCCAACACCGGTCACGATGCTAGGAAAACGTCAAAAACCACGAACGGTATTGACCACCGCTTACAATATTGAAAAAAGAAGTATTTTCGATCGCAGTGTTTTTCAGTTGAATTACATGTGGAAATTTTTAGTGGGTAAAACACAGGTCTTTCAAATGGGACTTCCTGGAGCTTCCGTGATCAAATATGTTTCGATTAAAAAAAGTGCTGCATTTCAAGATCAATTGAATCAAATCAATGATGTCTTTTTGAATTCAACCTATAACAATCAATTTATCTGGCAAGATTTCAAATTTTCGTACGAATACAATAACAAAGAAAAAGATTTGAAGGAAGGCAAAGAACGAAGAAATGCTTCCAATACTTCCGTTTATTTTAACTCCACTTTTGATGCCGCTGGAAATGTATTGTATCAGTTTCGTGCAAGACAAGACACCTTGAATGGTCAGTATTTATTGAGAAATCAGCCGTACTCACAATTTGTCCGTTTGGATAATCAATTCATTATGAGCAAGCGTGTCCTTACCGGTTCATCTCTACATTTGAAAATGTCCGCAGGAGCAGGATTGCCCTACAAAAACTCAAAAACCTCCATGCCTTACGATTACAGTTTCTTTGGTGGTGGTTCAAATGATAACCGCGGTTGGCGCGCAAGAGCACTTGGTCCAGGAGCATATAAATACCACTTGGATACCAATCGATTGGCGACCCAAATTGCCGATATTCGTTTTGCTGGTTCATTTGAGTATCGTTTTAGCTTGGGTTCGACCTTCAAAGGGGCCTTATTTACGGATTTTGGAAATGTTTGGACGTACCGTGAGGATTTGAGTCGAATGGGGAGTCAATTCCATTGGAATTCATTCATCCCGCAAATTGCCATTTCTTCAGGATTGGGATTGCGCATGGATCTAGACTATTTCATCATACGATTGGATGTCGGTTTCCCTATTTATAATCCGGCCTTCGCAAAGGGAGCGAAATGGGTTTTTCAGGATATGGGGACACGCGAAACGTATTATCAAGAGGGAATGAATTATTTCAATATGAGTCTTGATCAAGTCAAAAAAATCATGCCAAGGCCTTTTCTTCCAAATTATTTGAATTTTGGTATTGGTTATCCATTCTAAGTTATTCTTATGTTAAAATCTGTTTACCTTCCCTTGTTATCATTGGTGATGCTTTCTTCTTGCATGAAAGGACAGAAAGTAGATTTGGTTATCCATAATGCGAAAATTCATGTCATGGATGATGCCAATTCTGTTCAGGAGGCGATGGCAATCAGGGATGGTAAAATTGTGGAAGTCGGTCCGGAAAGACAAATATTAAATAAATACCGTTACGACGAAGAAATCGATGCACTGGGAAAAGATGTTTATCCTGGACTTACTGATGCACATGGACATTTATTGATGTATGCCAATCAAAAGTTGGGGGTTGACTTGAGTGATGCGAAATCGATGGATGAGGTAATTTATCGTTGTGAGAAATATTTAGCGAAGTCCCCGAATCAGTTTATTATTGGTGGTGGATGGGATCAGTCTCTTTGGGCAAACGATTCCATGCCGGATAATAAAAAGTTATCTACCGTATTTAAACACATTCCCGTTTGTTTGTATCGCATCGATGGACACGCTGCCTTGGTGAATGATTATTTGATGAAACAAGCAAAACTGAGTAATCGTTCAATCGACGGGGGAGAAGTGTGTGTGAAAAATGGAGAACCAACAGGTTTGTTGATTGATAATGCCATTCAACTGGTTTCAACTAAACTTCCGAGTTACTCATCTTCCCAAATCAAATCCGCCATCTTGGACATTCAAGAGGAATTATTTCAATTCGGCATTACGGGTGTCCATGAAGCAGGTATTGACTTTCAACACATTCGTTTGTTTGAGTCGATGATCAAGAAAAAGCAATTAAAATTGGAAGTGTATGCGATGTTGCTCAATTCACCTGAAAATAAATCCTTCGCGAAAAAACATGGTCCGTATCGCTATAAAAATCTTTCCATTCGCAGCTTTAAGGTTTTTGCAGATGGTGCTCTTGGGTCGAGAGGTGCGCTGCTCAAAAAACCTTATGAAGATGATCCGCATCACCAAGGACTTTTATTGACGCCCATTGATGAAATGAAGAAAATGGCGCAATTTTGTCTGAGATACGGATATCAATTAAATACCCATGGCATCGGAGATTCTGCCAATGCATTAATTCTTGATGTGTATAAACCTGCTTTTCAACGAAATCCAGATCATCGTTTTCGTATCGAACATGCACAAGTGATTGATCCCATTGATTTTTCGAAGTTTGCCGAATACGCTGTGTTTCCGTCAATTCAACCAACACATGCAACAAGTGATCATCGTTGGGCAGAAAAAAGACTTGGAAAGCAACGCTTAGTTGGTGCGTATGCGTATCGAAGTTTGTTGCAACAATACGGAATGTTGGCGGTTGGAACGGATTTTCCCATTGAAAAAACCAATCCATTTTACACCATTCACTCGGCAGTTCAACGCAGCAATTATTTAGGTGAACCGAATCCAGCTTTTTTACCAAAGGAATCCCTGACATTGGATGAGGTCCTACGAGGCATGACTATTTGGGCCGCATTTGCTTCGTTTCAAGAAAGGGAGTTGGGGAGTTTGGAGAAAGGAAAAAAAGCAAACTTTGTTATCTTCGATAAACCAATTGTCAGTCAGCCAATCTATGAGCAGAATTATGCTTGGCGTACCTTTATCGCAGGTAAGATGGTCTTTGCATTGGATGAATTGTAAGATTTTCACTCTTTCTATGGAGATGCTTCCCGTTTAATTTTTAAATTTGAAAAAAAAGCTCATGAACACGTCAAAATTACTCGTAGTCGTTTTTGGATTTTCGATCCCTCAACTTTTCGCTCAAGCCATTCCCGGAACGTTAAATTGGTACAATGGTGAAGGACAAGGAATGTACACGGATGCGGCCTATAAAATGTTGAAGAAGAAAAAATCTCAAACGGTTGTTGTTGCTGTAATTGACTCAGGGGTTGACATTGAGCACGAAGATCTTCAAGGAAAGATATGGGTGAATACGAAAGAGATTCCGGGAAACAAAATAGATGATGATCACAATGGATATGTTGACGATGTTCATGGATGGAACTTCTTAGGAAATGCAAATGGAGAAAACCAAGAAAATGCGCGACTTGAGAAAACACGTATTTATGCCAAATTAAAAGATAAATATGATGGAGTAGATCCAGCAACGTTGTTCGATGATTCAGAATATTACATGTATTCAGAGGCTAGATCAAGCGTTGAGTCAGAATTAGAGAATTTGGATCAGTACAAAGAAGCACTTGCAAATGGTCAATTTGATGCAGAAACGAAAAAATACATTGAGGATCAATTAAATTATAATTTGAATATCAATTATGATGATCGTAGTTTAATTGGTGATAATCCGAATGATTTTACGGATACCCATTACGGAAATGGAGATGTAGAAGGTCCTGATGCACTTCATGGAACCCATGTTGCAGGAATTATCGCGGCCATTCGTGGAAATGACAAAGGTGGTGATGGTGTTGCTGAAAATGTGAAAATCATGTCTGTTCGTACCGTGCCAAATGGTGATGAGCAAGATAAGGACGTGGCATTGGCCATTCGTTATGCGGTGGATAATGGTGCGCAAGTCATCAACATGTCTTTTGGTAAAGATTACTCTCCTCATCAATACGAAGTTTATCAAGCAATGCTTTACGCAGATACAAACGGAGTTTTAATGATTCATGCTGCAGGTAACGATGCGAAAGATGTGGATGTTGAACCTAACTTTCCAACATCGCATTATGAATTTCAAGAAGAACCATTTTCGAATTTATTGACAATCGGCGCTTCTACACGTATGGTTGGTGCGGCGAGAGTTGCTGAATTTTCTAACTTCGGACGTGAAACAGTTGATGTATTTGCGCCAGGTTTAGAAATTTACAACACCGTTCCTCAAAGCGCTTACATGAATTTACAAGGGACATCAATGGCAGCGCCAATGGTGACAGGTGCTGCAGCAATGTTGAAATCCTATTATCCTAGTTTATCTATGTGGGAAATTAAAAACATTTTATTGGATTCAGCAACTGTTTATACGGACAATGAATTTCCTTCTAAATCGGTAACAGGTGGAATCGTGAACTTGAAAAATGCCGTGAAAATGTGTGAAAAAGCAGTTGGGTCAAAATAAGATGCTGCGCCGTTTTTTTCTTTGGAGTTTGATTTTTTGTGCGTTCCATGTAAGTGCACAATCTCAAGCAGATATCCAAAAACTCGATGCACTCATAAACAATTGGCACACGGCTGCAGCAAAGGCAGATTTTCAACCGTATTTTAACGCCACCACCGATGAGTTCATTTTTTTAGGAACCGCTCCAGGCGAGCGTTGGGACAAAAAAGCGTTCCAAGATTTTTGTAAACCCTATTTTGATAAAGGAAAAGCTTGGGATTTTAAACCAAGTAATCGTCAATGGAATTTTGCTGCCAATGGCAAAGTAGCCTATTTCGATGAAGACCTTCAAACTTGGATGGAATCATGTCGTGGAAGTGGTATTTGTGTCCTTGAAAATGGCGAATGGAAAATTGCTTATTACAACTTGACTGTTCTCATTGAAAATGAAAAAATCAACGAATTTATTAAGCTGCGAAAAGAATAATGTTTGTATCTGACAACACCTTAGCCTCTGCTAAAAATTATTTTTACGATCGACTCGCACATGTATTTTCGACCTCCGAATTAAAGTCGATGTGGAAGCAAATCATTTGCAAACGCATGGGGTGGGACAATACAGCGTTTTTACTTCAACAAGATGCGCGATTATCCGAATCAGACTTGTTGTATATCCGCAGTTTCGTGAAAGGATTGTTAAACGAAGAACCCTTCCAATATTTATTAGGCGAAACGCATTTTTTTGGTTTGAACATTTCTTGTGATGCGCGTGCATTAATTCCAAGGCCAGAAACGGAGGAATTGGTTGCTTGGGCGCAAGAAACGCTTTCAAATCCGAATAGAATCGTCGATTTATGCACCGGTACTGGATGCATTGCACTTGCATTAAAATCCGTTTTTCCAGCTGCACATGTTCAAGCGGTCGATGTCTCCACAGAAGCATTGACATTAGCAAAGTCGAATGCAGATAAACTTCAACTTTCGATTGAATGCCTTCAAGAAGATGTGTTGCAATTTCGCCCGGAATTTTTATCACAGACATCGTTTGATTTAATCATTTCGAATCCGCCTTACATTCCTGAAAAGGAAAAAGAAATCATGTCCAATCATGTGTTGAACCATGAGCCTTCTATGGCCCTTTTTGTGTCCGACAATGACCCGATTATTTTCTATAAGCACTTGATTCAATTTGCACAGGAAAAATTAGCCAGTGAAGGATATTTGTTTCTTGAATTACATGAGTCTTATAGTCAGGAAGTTTTGAATTTCATCGAAACTTTTTCATTCCAACAGGTTGAAGTCAAAAGAGATTTACAAGGTAAATGGCGTATGTTGAAAGCGCAAAAAGTGTAACTTTATCGTATGAATCCAACACAGGTAAAAGAGGAGATGGACCAATTAGTGAATGAGTTAAATCATCACAACCATCTTTACTACGTGTTAAATGCTCCAGAAATCTCCGATTTTGATTTCGATCTTCGATTAAAAAAGTTAGAACAACTTGAAAAGGAACATCCTACCTTCGCATCTGAGAACAGTCCTACGAAACGAGTGGGAGGAGATTTAACCAAGAAATTTGAATCTGTTGCACACCGATATCCCATGCTTTCCTTATCGAATACCTATTCTGAGGAAGAAATTATCGATTGGGAAAATCGCATCAAAAAATCCATTGATGAAGAAATTACCTACGTATGTGAGTTGAAGTATGATGGTGTTGCGATTGGGATTCGTTATGAAAATGGACAATTAACTGCCGCAGTGACGCGTGGCGATGGTGAAAAAGGAGAGTTGGTAACTACCAATGTTCGAACAATCAGAACCATTCCACTTCAGTTAAAAAATGATTTCCCACTCGATTTTGAAATTCGGGGAGAAATTTTCATGCCGCATGAACAATTCAATGTCCTCAATCAGGAAAGAGAAGAAGCAGGTGAAGCATTGTATGCAAATCCTCGAAATACGGCGTCTGGCACCTTGAAATCCTTGGATTCAAAGGTAGTGGCTGACCGGAAATTAGATTGCTATTTATACGGGATTTATGGTCTTGCTGAGCAACAATCGGGACATTTTGAATCTGTTCTGAAAGCAAAGGATTGGGGCTTTCGCATTCCACCGCCAGAAAATAGATTTATTGAAAAAACGAATACCATTCAAGGAATTATGGATTTTATCCATTTCTGGAATGAGGCAAGATACGAATTGCCTTTTGACATCGACGGTATCGTGATTAAGGTGAATTCCTACGATCAACAGCGAAAACTAGGATTTACGGCGAAGTCTCCACGTTGGGCGATCGCTTATAAATTTAAAACGACTCAAGTTGAAACGAATTTGCAATCAGTCACTTATCAAGTTGGTCGAACGGGAGCAATTACACCTGTTGCAAATTTAATTCCTGTACAATTGGGCGGAACAACAGTAAAAAGAGCTTCGCTTCATAATGCAGATCAAATTGAGAAATTAGACCTTCACGAAAAAGATATTGTTCAAGTGGAAAAAGGGGGTGAAATCATTCCCAAAATTGTTGGTGTGAATTTAAAGGAACGAACATCATCGAATAAAATTGAATTCATTGAACAATGTCCGGAGTGTCAAACTCTTTTGGTTCGAAAGGATGGTGAAGCGCAACATTATTGTCCAAACGAAAGTGGATGTCCTCCTCAAGTGAAAGGAAAAATCGCTCATTTCATTGGTCGAAAAGCAATGAACATCGATGGACTAGGTGAAGAAACCATTGAGGTGCTTTTTGATAAAGGACTAATTGAAGATGTGAGTGGACTTTATCGCTTAACCTTTGACCAATTAATCGATTTGGATCGAATGGGGGAGAAGTCTGCGAACAATTTATTGAAAGGACTTCAAGCATCGAAAACCATTCCATTTGAACGTGTATTGTTTGGACTTGGAATTCGATTTGTGGGGGAAACAGTAGCCAAAAAACTGGCGCAAGCATTCGGTAATATGGACAAGTTGCAACAAGCAACGTATGACGTATTAATCGAAGTCGAAGAAATTGGTGAAAAAATCGCGATTTCTGTACAGCTCTATTTCCAAGATTCCGCTAATTTAGCTTTAATTCTTCGCTTGAAAGAAGCAGGATTGACATTTGAAACGGTGAAAAAAGAGCCGGTTTCCATTGTGTTAGAAGGAAAAACCTTAGTTGTTTCAGGTACATTCGAGACTTTTTCTCGGGATGAAATAAAGGAATTGATCGAACGTAATGGTGGAAAAGTTGGTTCCTCGGTATCCAGTAAAACGGATTATTTAATCGCTGGTGCGAATATGGGGCCTGCAAAGCTAAAAACCGCTACGAACTTAGGTGTCGTGATCATTAGTGAAGATGAATTTATAAAATTGATAAGTTAGTGAACAGTAAAAATATTTGGGGATCAGCTACTTCTTTACTCGTTGGATTCAATTACGAAAACGATGAGCAGCTGAAGGATTTCAGAAAATCATTGGATCAAATGCTCAATTCGAGCAATGTTGATCGCTTGATTATTGTGGTAAGTGTGCCGAAAGAAGTCGATAAAAACACCCTTCCACCGCATTTCTTGATTTATTACAATTCTCCGTTGGATTTTAACTTTTGGAATAAACTGAAGGATGTTCAATTGGAAACTGAATTGCAAAAAAAATATGACATGTTGATCTGGTTCGGAAATACGGATGCGAAGATTTTTCCGTATGTACAGGAATCAGCCATCAAACGTAAAATTATTGTGAACGAAAAAGATGCATCGTTTGATTTGCAACTGAATGCTGGTTCTGATGTTCCTTCAGAAATGCTACATTTTGTCATCGAAACATTAAAAAAAATATCAACAAATGAATAATCCATTTACAGGAGCTGGCGTTGCGCTTGTGACTCCTTTCTTAGAAAACGAACAAATTGACTTTGATGCCTTGCGCAAACTTGTGCGTATGCAAATAGAGGAAGGAACAGACTTTTTGGTGGTTCAAGGTACGACAGGGGAATCACCTGTTTTGACACAAGAAGAGAAAATGGAAGTGTTGCAAACGGTGATTGATGAAAACAAAGGTCAATTACCAATTGTCTATGGTGTTGGCGGAAATAACACGCGCGCATTGGAAGGGATTTTTGCGAAATTACCCAAAGGTGTGGATGGAATTTTATCGGTTTCTCCGTATTACAATAAACCCATTCAAAAAGGAATTATTGAGCACTTTAAATTGGTCGCTTCCTATACTGATTTGCCGATTATTTTGTACAATGTTCCTGGACGTACAGGCTCAAACATGACGCCTGAGACGACTTTGGCACTGAGTGAAATCCCAAATATTGTTGCCGTGAAGGAAGCTTCTGGAAATATGGAGCAAATCATGGAAATTATCCGTTTGCGTCGTCCAGATTTTGGCGTGCTTTCGGGTGATGACAATTTAACCATGCCTCTTATTACAGCAGGAGCGGATGGCGTTATCTCCGTTGTGGCAAATGCCTTCCCTAAAAAATTCGCGACAATGGTTCATGCATCCATGAATGGAGATTTGGATACCGCACGAAAAGAACATTATGATTTATTCAATATCACAAAAATGTTCTTTGAAGAAGGAAATCCAGGAGGGGTAAAAGTAGCATTGAATGTACAAGGTGTGATGTTGGAAAAAATGCGTTTGCCTTTACATCCAGTTTCTGAAGGACTGCGTCAGCGAATTACATCAGAAACTCGTTCAATATTGGCATGAGAAACATCGGTATCAGTTTTTTACTGATCGGCATTCTCCTTTCTTGTTCGGATAATGAAAATCCGACTTCAAATTCTGTTCAAACAAAAGCGCCTGTTCAAAAAACACCCGAGATTGAAAATCTGATCGATCCTTCCATCGTTTCTGCTTTTCCGTTGGTAGATGTGCAAGACTTGAATCCAGCCATTGTCGTGGAGTTGAAATACGCAACAACGGATAATTTCATGGGAATGGTTTTGTATGAGCGCTTGAAGAGCGCCTATTTGCAAAAAGATGTGGCCGAACGACTTTCCAAAGTTCAAATTTATTTGTCGAAATTAAAACCAGGTTATCGCCTCTGTATTTATGATGCATTGCGCCCTGTAAGTGTTCAGCAAAAAATGTGGGATGCGCTTGATTCCTTGCCGCCGGTTGAAAGAGGAAAGTTTGTGTCGAACCCCAAAAATCGCAGTTTACATAATTTAGGTGCGGCAGTTGATTTGACGATTTTAGATCAAGATGGGAAAGCACTAGACATGGGGGCAAATTACGATGATATTCGTCAAATCGC
>JBJTMU010000105.1:0-11610 GCA_046070685.1 Flavobacteriales bacterium
CTTTTTTCTTCCTCAACATTAAAATGAATCCAACAAAGAAATAATGGACAAATACCAAAATTGTGGGTATGTCAACCAACTTCCTCTAAGATCTTCCAGAGTGAAAACTTGAAGTATGCAAAGAAATAGTGTGAAGCCGGTTAATGCAATAAATCCCCTATGATTTTTATCTAATTTTCTTTCGGTGTTTTCCAGGACTTGTGTTTCAAACGGTAATTCGAATTGAGCTTTTGAAACTTGTTTCACTTGTAAACAATTGCGAAACATTAAATCGAAATAATTTAAAGGGAATACTTTTCGACAATGTAAATAAACAATATAATAGTTTTCATCAGCCGTTAAAATTTCAGGTGATACTGATTTCTTGTGATAGTCCAACTTAAAATGAATTTCAGAAATTTGTTCATCGGGAATGGTAAGCGCTTGAAGAGGGTAGAGGGTAAAAATTTGATTTTCAGCAGTACGGATGTGCATATTTCTTGCCGCATAAAGTGAACCTGGTGGAATGAATTTGAATTGTGCCATCTTTTTCTCTAATGAATTTTACGCTTTGCGCATCACGAACGTAAACCTTTGAAAAGTTGATGTTTCGCTATTATTCAAAAATAAATTATTTTTCATTCAAGTCAATCTTTTTCAATTTTGAAAGTTCATTGATATAAAAAAGGAGCCCAATTGAGCTCCTAATCCTTATGAACAAAATAATGAATTCAACCAAATTAGAAATTAATCCCGATGCCAAAACGAAGGGATAAATCAAAGCGACTTGGGTCTTTTTGATGCTTTTGATAAGTAAAATCTGCTAGATTCGGCAAGTCAGCAAAGAATCCAATTTCTTTTGATACGAGATAGGCACTGGCATTGAATTGACTATAAAGTGTCAGCCATTTTAAAGGCGAATAGGAAATTCCAATTTGTCCGCGTGTACCTAACTGAAGTTGTTGAAAATCATAACCGTTATAGATCAAGTAGGGTGAAACATTCAGAATTGAGTCCATTTGTTCCCTGTTAAATCGCATGTCAACACCCCCGCCATAGGTAAAATCAAGGTGGGTTGAGATTGGAATTGCTCTTGAAAAGACACCGCTAAGTGCTAAAAATGAGTGATTTGAACAAAATAAAGTTAACTCAGAATCATCAATCCAAAGTAGGGTGTTCTTGTAGGATGTTAATTTTACTGCAACTTGTTGCGATTGATTGATTTTTCGCTGGTACTGAATGCTGTAGGATTCCAAGAAAATATTGGAATTTATTTTATGTGGATCAACATTCATGAGCGGCCCCCCATCCAAAAAACTATGAAAAAGTCCAGTTTCAATGGAAAGTTGGTTTTTGGACTGTGCTTCCATTTGAAAATAAAAGCAACTTGATAAAATGATGGTAAGAAGTAAATTCGTTTTCATATCCTTCAATACGTCAATTTTTTCGCCAAGGGAAGTTTTTTACTGAAATTTAGACATGTTTCTAAATAGCAAAGCAGACCGATGTCAAGTTTTCTTTAAAGGTTATCAGCTTGGCCTTTTGTTTCTTTAAGGGCAAACCAAAAGAACGAAGAGAATCATTCGAACAAACGTAAATTTATATTATTTTGGTATTTCACTTCCTTCTCTTTGATTTTGATCGTATTCCAATTGAACAAACATGAAGCCATGACAAAAACAACCTTACTTTTTCTTCTTAGTTTTCTTCTAGTAAACTTGTTAAAAGCACAAGATCAGCACAAATGGCAAGTGGAAGGGATTCAATTGAATGTTGGGGGATTAATGAGCTCGAAAATTCCATCAGCATCCTATGCAAGTTATGCAGATTTTATAGGGGAAATCGATACAACTTATACTCATTTTTCCGCACCGCAACAACTAACGAATTTACGACTGAAATTTATTGTTAACGGAAGTGTGCATTTATACAACAAAGAATCACATGTCCTACAACGATTTGGATTCACGCTACAAAATAAATCAATTTCATCCTTTATTTTAACTGGTACACCAAATATTGACAGTCTAACGAATCCTGAATTATATGCCACCATTTCAGCCCTTCGCCTAGATCATACATCACCTGTTTTAACGTTGGACTATGCATATTTAAAGAAAGTTCCAGTTACAAATAGATTGAATCTTACCGCCGGTGCAGGAGCTTACCTCGGATTAAGCTTATGGAATTCACTCAGATCCATTGCGACCATTAATTATTGGCCAAGCTCCTCATCTTCCGGTAATTCTTACCATGGACATTTCTTATCTGATTTTCCTTCGAGTGGACTATATTCATTTTCGAAACATACGTTAAATACAGGATTGTACACCAGTTTCGGAATGGAATTTGCTTTAGAAAACGAAGATTCTAGTCAGAAAAAATGGTTTTTAACGTATGAAAGTCGTTTTTGTTTTGATTATTTCGACGTGAAAAATGTCCCATCTTCTTGGTTTTCATTTCAATGCATGCAACAAATTGGTCTCAAATATTATTTGAATCGTTCATCCCATTAATTGAATTTTTACTTGGAACTTACGAAGGACTTTATTCATCAAATCATTAAACGAGATCGTCGTAGCATTATGCTATTGTACGATTACAGTTTTCCGTTGATGATGAGGCGCTTGGCAAGACTTAGTTTACACCGGGAAGAACAAATGAGCATTGTGAATGCTGCCTTTTTGAAGGCAATTGAACGCATTGATACCTTTGATCCAGAGCGGACCTTTTCCACTTGGATTTGTGCCATCGTCAGAAACGAATTTATCGATCAATATCGAATGAAACAAAAGCATTCGAAACTCTTTAGTGATATTGAATATGAAAAAGAAAAACAAGCAAGTGATCAAACAGACTTCAACTTGCAAGGGGAGGACGCGGAGAGACTCCTTTTCCAGTTTGTAGATGCCTTACCCGAATCAACCCGAATTGTTTTTAATTTATTTGTTTTAGAAGAAATGTCCAGAGAAGAAATAGCGAATAGCCTAGGACTCAGTTACGATGCAGTGAAATGGCATATATTAAAAGCTAGAAAAATCATTGCCCTTCAACTTGAAAATAACACATTATGAAGAACCATTTGACTTCATTTGAGAAAAAATACCGCGCTTCTGTCCTGTCTTCATCGATGATGGTTGAAGCTGATTTCATCGCGGATCTCGAAAAACGATTAAACACCGAAAAACGCAAGAAGAAGAAATTACTTTTCTGGTGGATTTTTAGTGTATCACTTGTCATCACATTCGCTTTATACGGAATGGTGAATAACGATTATGGAAACAACTTCGCAAAGAAATATCCGAATAACACAGCTCAATCCAATGCAAATCTGAAGAAACGTACAAACAAAGTTCAACAAGAGCGGTACATGGATACGTCCTCAATTCAGGTTGTCAAATCGAATCAACCTGTAAGTCATGCATTAACAATGGCTGTTACACGAGAAAAAGAAGGCGCTTTTTCGAACAGTTCACTTGTGCAAATGCCAACGGACACATCTCGATCGATGCTTTCAATAAAGAGATTAAATGAATTGTTTATCAGTTTATTAACAATTAATAACGCGGTACTTAAAAATCAATCTCTTCGCAAGAAAAACAAGCAATGGGAAATGGAATTGACTTCAGGTGTTAATTTTACACGCAGTTATTTGTACAGTGATTTCAATTTAGTGAGTTCCTATGACCTCATGTTAACCCAATCAGAATCCTTGTTAAAAACAACTAATTTCGGATTGAATCTATACACTTATGCTGGACATTTTCAATGGGGATTTGGTGTTTTATATACGAGTTTCGGAGAACGCGCGAATTTCAATTATTTAGATACACTTATTACAGTGAATCCAGATAATTCCGCTGAAATCGACACGAATTACATCGAACAATGGTTTAAAGGTCAAAATAAGTACAGTTTTCTACAGGTTCCGTTGAGTATTGGTT
Source organism: Flavobacteriales bacterium (assembly GCA_046070685.1). Lineage (GTDB taxonomy): Bacteria > Bacteroidota > Bacteroidia > Flavobacteriales_D > Crocinitomicaceae > UBA952. The sequence goes on from JBJTMU010000105.1 coordinate 3,924, forward strand.
ATCAATTTAGGTGGGATCATTTTTCCATCACACCTCGATACAGTGCCTCCTTTGGAACACGAATGAAGGAACAAATTGGATATTACCCGAATCGAAATGGCATTGGATTATCCTGTTTTTTTGCGCCGAAATTTAATTTACAACAAAGTTTACAAATCGAATTTCGAACAGGATACAATAAAAGTTTCTTTTCAATCACTCCTTATTTGAATTTTAACAGTATCCAAACTCCACCAGAAATTTTCAGCTACCGGAAATACATTAATTTCGGCTTTAATTTCGGGATAGGATATCGATTCTAAAAAAGTAAAATCAGTCAAAAAGACCCTGATGATGCAAAGAGATAAAACTTAAAAGCACCTTGAATAAACTGATCTGTTCAATTAAAAACGAAGCCATGAAAAAACTACTCTTTTTATTCCTATTTTCGATCATTGTCCAAAGTAGTCAAGCCCAGTACAAACCCTTACCTATGCAAAATGCAGAATGGATCAATTATGGTGGATTGTATTTACTAAGTTGTCCGCAGTGTACTTTCGTTAATTACAAATATTTCACTGCAGGAGATACCGTCATTAATGCACTAACATACGTAAAAATAAAAAAGACCGAATATCCAAACCTGAACAATGTGAGTGTTTTTCCGACCTATACTGGAGCCATTCGTCAAGACACCTTGAATAAAAAAATCTACGTCGTTTTAACGGATAGCACCACTGAGCACATTCTCTACGACTTCTCATTGCAAGTAGGCGATACAAATAATTCAGTGCTCCACACTCTTGGATCAAATTGTTTTGGGTATAATACCGAAACCGTCTATCTGATTGATACCATTCAAGTGAACGGCAATGACCATCGTGTTTTTCATTTTCAAGGAAGTTGTACTGGCAATGGCGTAAGTTATATAGAAGGCATTGGAAGTGATTTTGGCTTACTTTTTCCAAATCGAATGGACGAAATCGAATCACATTTATCGTGTTTAAATGTAAACAGTCAAACCTATTATCCTTATTCAACTGCCAATTGTGTTTTAACAAATGCCATTGACGAATTGGAAGTCAATCTAGCGATCGATATTTTCCCGAATCCGGCATCAGATCTACTGACCATCTCAATGCCTGAAAACAGTCTTGAAACCAAAGGTTGTATATTTGATCAAACAGGAAAAGAAGTGTTGCGATTCAATCTTTTTGGGGGCGAAAATCAGTTGGATATAAAGGAGCTAGAAAATGGTATGTACATCGTGAAAATCGACCATCAAAACATTAAGTGGATGAAGCATTAAGATCAGTCAAGGATTCCACGAAGTTCGAATTCAAATTGTGCCCCTTGACTTCATGAATTTTAAAAACGATTTATTCAATCCATGTTTTTTTTGTTAAATATTGAAATTCACCCCATAATTTTTTAATTTTACCTTTAGTTAATTAACCAACCTAAACATTATGAGTAAATTAAAAAATGTCACGTATGCTTCTGTTGCCGGAATAACAGCATTATCGGTAAGTAGTTGTAGTAAGTATGAAGACGGTCCAAGTTTTTCCTTAAAGACAAAGAAAGCAAGAGTCGTAGGGAGTTGGGATGTAAAATCTATTGGTAATACAGCAACTCAACCTGGTTATTCAGTTAACATGAATTTTGAAAAAAATGGTGTTGCCACTTATTCTTATACGTACTCAGGAGGAAGTAGCACTTATGCAGGATCATGGAATTTTGCTTCGGACAAAGAAAATTTATTGTTAACAATCGATGGTTCAACACAATTGTTTGAAATTAAAAGATTGACAAACAAAGAAATGTGGCTTGATGACGATATCACAACAGTAGATGGAGATATCTGGAAGCTAGAAGCTAAATAATATTTATATCTTTATATCGAGCCTCCATTAGGAGGCTTTTTTTTTACTATGAATCCATCATTTGATATCACCTATAGCCCTGAACTTCCTTCATTGTTAGAAGAATGGAACATTTGCATCCTTTTAACAACTTATCAAGCTGGAAAAATGATTATCATAAGTAGTCAGCATCAGCAACTCACTCAAACACCAATTTCCTTAAAGAAACCAATGGGTATTGCGCTCGAAGGTTCTAAAATGGCCATCGCATGTATTGATGAAATGCGCTTCTTTTCGAAGAATGAAAATTCAGCACCTTTTGTAAATGACGAACAACATGAATACGACGCGATTTACTTACAAAGAGCTATTTATCAAACAGGTGTTTTAGATATTCATGATTTATCGTTTGGTGATGGGATGATTTGGGGAGTAAACACCATGTTTTCCTGTTTGGCAGTTTTTGATATTAATTATAGTTTTCGTCCAAAGTGGAAACCTCCGTTCATTTCACAATTGGTTCCTGAGGATCGTTGTCATTTAAATGGAATGGTATTAAAAGATGGTGTCCCGAAATATGTTACTGCTTTGAGTCAAGATGATGAACGTCAAGGGTGGAGAAAAAATAAATTAAGTTCAGGAATTTTAATGGAGGTCCCAACAGGTGAAATTGTTTTATCTGGTTTATCCATGCCTCATTCACCAAGATTTTATAATGAAGAATTGTTTTTCTTAGAATCTGGATCTGGTAGTTTGATAAAAGCGAATCCTGTGGATAAATCAAAGGAGCTCGTCTATCAATTCAATTGTTTCATCCGTGGACTTTCGTTCTATCAACATTTTGCCATTATTGGAAAATCTCAAATCCGCGCAACATCTAGCGATTTCAATGATCTGCCTATAAAGGAAAATTCAAAAAATGCTGGATTTATTATTTTCTGTATGAAAACGAAATCAATTTTGGGAGAATTGAATTACACATCAGATATACAAGAACTCTTTGATGTTCAGATTATAGATAACACAAAAAACGCCGTAGTAATTCCACATGAAATAGAACAAATGAGTGACATAATTACTTTTCCTGGTCATGTTTTTAAGCGAGTTGAAAATAGCAAATGATCGTGATGATTCAATCTATTTTCCCCGATCATTTTATTGCTAAAAATTCCAACTTAATCCAAAAAATAGTTCATTGGTCCACCTCACAATTATTGGCGTATTGTTCATTAGGAAGGTGTAACGATATCCAGCTTCAATGAATGTTTTGTTTATTCTGTAGCTTCCGCCTAAACCAATAAAAGCGGTGTTAAATGTTTTTCTATAATGCTCTTCTGAGCTGGAAATATAAGCACTTCCAAATACATAATTTAAACTCGCATGAACATTCCATTTTTTTTGAGGTGCTAGAAAATAGTATCGAACAAATGGACCACCCCATTTTATCAATCGGAGGCTCGGTTCAATTAACGTATCTTTTCTGTAAACAATTTGATAGTCGGAATTTGATTCTACACCTAGAACAAACCTTTCTTTGTAATTCACTCCGATACGCGGGCAAACTTTTAATAATCCACCACCAACATTACCACCTGCAATTCCCCCGCCATAGTTTACACCTAAATGTAAGCCGAAATTTTTAATGGAATCCAAACGAATGAATTGCGATTGAACATGATTTATGGTAAGTGTCCATATCAGAAGTAGTAAGTGCTGGTGTTTCATTTCTCCCTCGCCTCATGTTTCTTTCGACTCCCGAAAAAATAGACAAAATCTAAATTTAAAGAGTGGATATTTCCTTTAATACTGGACTCATAGGCGATGTTTTGGTTGATCACACTGAGCGTCATGGTCGGAAAAGTTTGCACTCCATATTGGTAGGTGAGTCCGTAATCATAATGGAATTTAGCATGTTTGTTGGATCGAAATTTTACGCCTAATCCAAGGTGGTGAACTTGCCAAACTTCCTCAAAACCGGGTAGGTGATAGGTGAAGCTGAGAAAATCGTAAGATCTCGATTGAGCACTGAGCATCTGCGGTGTGTACATCCCAAAGGAATAATGTGCCATTAAAAAAATGCCTGTTTCGTATTTTTCCCATGTTCCGATTTGAAAACCAAGGCCAAAATCATATTGGAGAGAAACAGTACGAATGTTGATTCTTGCGTAATCCAGGTTGTTGAAGTAGTTCAGTCCAACGTGATTGGTTTGAATGCGGTTACTCAATTCGTATATCCATCGTTTGTGCTGAAAGGATGCTTGAACCGCGAAACCAAGTCCAATTCCTACTTTTCGCGTATCGAAGTAATCCTTATTATAAAACGTTTGATCGCTTACAGATAAAAAACTCTTGTTCCCTTGAACTTGTATTCCCAGACGCAAATCATTTCCTTTCGCATTGAGTTGTGCGTGAACGCTTTCAAGATTCAAAAATATTGTAAATGATAGGAGTAAAAGTAGTCGCATCTTGATTCAGCTGAAAGCTATGTAACGGCAAATGATCAGATTTATTGTGCTGAACTACCGTTGGACCTACAATTCCTTTACCCAAATAATATTTACCGGACAATTTTGTGCGGCTACTTGATTTTCTTCCAATTCAAAATCGGGCAAATTAATGGTGTAAAATCCGCGATTTTCTTTTCCGCCAACTAAGGTACAGCGTCCATCTTTCTTGCTGACACGCCATCGTTGCGGGGCTGCTTCTACGCAAGCATTGCAGCCAATGCACTTTTCTCGTTGTTGGATGATTTGAATCAAGCTGGAACAATTTTATATAATTTATCGGTCGGACGAATTTTCTCCGCAAGTGGGATACTGAACACTTGACCTTTGCTTACTTCCTCTGTTGGACCATTATTTACATGAATGCTTTCGACTTTCGTTTCGATGTATCCGGTTGTTGGTCCAGTGATGATGATTTCATCGCCTACTTTCAAGGAATATGCCTCGCAGTCAAATTCAGCTACGCCAATTTTATCATAGTAATGAAGTCCTTTTGCAATGTATAGTTTTTTCTGACTTGCGACAGATCCAGGTACTTTTGACCATTCACCCATTTTTCTCCCCAAATAATAGCCATCCCAGAATCCGCGGTTAAATACGGTAGATAATCGTTCCTTCCATTGTTCAACAGCTGCTGGTGTAAAGTTGGGTGTCCCCAAGGCATCAATTGCTTCGCGGTAACATTGGGTACTTGTGTACACATAATCAGCTGCTCGTCCACGACCTTCGATTTTTAAAACGGAAACACCTGCATCCACAATCTGATCAATGAAATCAATGGTACATAAATCCTTCGCAGACATAATGTATTCATTGTCTAATTCATATTCGGTTCCATCTTCCTTGTCTGTAACCAAGTAAGTATGACGGCAATTTTGAATACATGCACCTCGATTGGCACTCGAAAAATGGGAATGTAAACTTAAGTAACATTTACCAGACACTGCCATACACAACGCACCATGTGCAAAGATTTCAAGTCGAACCAAATTTCCACTCGGACCTTTAATTTGCTGACGTTCAATTTCTCTCGAGATTTCTGCCACTTGTTTCAATGAAAGTTCGCGTGACAACACAACCACATCTGCAAAGGAAGCGAAAAAGGCAACTGTTTCCACATTGGTAACATTCGCTTGAGTCGAGATATGAACAGGGATTCCAATTTGTTTGGCAAACTGCATAACAGCGAAATCAGATGCTATTACTGCATTGATTCCATCATCCTTAGCCGCTTGAACGATCGTGCGCATCAAATTCATATCATGTTGATACAAAATGGTATTCAAGGTCAAATACATTTTCACGTTGTGCTCGTGTCCAATCGCGGAAATTTTCTTTAAATCTTCCAACGTGAAATTATTCGAAGAGCGTGCACGCATATTGAGTTGTTCGATCCCGAAATAAATCGAATCGCAACCTGCTTTTATGGCTGACATCAAGGCTTCGTAGGAGCCAGCTGGAGACATGAGTTCAACTTTCATGCGGCAAAGATAGGGAAATGCATACGTTTAAAAACCTTGTTTCAAAGAAGAAAGCAACTCTGTTAATCATTCGTGAGCCAAAATCACTAACTACTTTAGGTTTTTACTAAAGAATAAATGAAGCATTTTTTTTCCATTTCCATTTCCCAAAATGATAACGCTTCCCAATTAAAAAAAATGATAATTTCATTCGCTCCATCTGCATTCAAATCTTTTAGTTGTATTCCGGGTGTCGATTGAAGGGATTCACGTGAAATAATGGTATCGATGAACAGCTTATTCGATGAGATTTTTAAATGAGTTACCCCATTTTTGTATTGTATTGCATAGTTCATTCCATCTTTTTTGATGTATGATTTAGGACGGTAAAAAAAAGTCAAAGGAAACGAGTTTAATTTGAGTTTTTGAATGATTGGAGATAGGGGGGAAGACATGTTTTGTTGTACCCCCTTCAAATTGATTGTTTTTCTGAAAATTTCCTTTCCATTTTTGATGAGTTGCATACTGCCATCACTTGCATAGAAATCAGAATGTCCAACCTCATAATTAAAAATTAACAAGTGATTTTTATTGAAGTAAATTCTCGTATCGTACAGGTTTGAATATTTATAATCACTTACATCAAAGTTCGATAATGATCGAATCTTCCAAGAATGAATATTCGCACGATCAGTTAATCTTGAACAACTCAGTAGTCCTAAAAAAAGTAAAGTTAGATTGATTTTGTTCTTCATGAAAGAATTTAACGTAATACGAATCAAATATAAAGAATCTTCACCACCTCTCTTTGTAACTTTTCACGTTCTTTATTTGTTTTACATTCAAAACCTACCTATGTTTAAGATTACCACCTTACTTTATCTGCTCTTTTCGATTACCCATTTCAATGCGCAAAGCTCGAACGAAAAACCAAAACCATCTCGATTTTCATTTGATTATTCTGTTGGATATCAATATCTAAAAATGAATGACTTGAATCAATATTATATTGATTCCTTTGCCTTGAAGTATCAGTTTTTCAATCAACATATTCATACTGCTTATTCGCGCACGTTTCAATGCCAATATCAATTATCGCCACTTTTTGGTGTTGGACTCCAAACAAAATTGGATCATGCTCGAATCACCAGTGACATCCCCTTGTATGTTATGGATAGTGTTGGCAATATCATTAACACCCTCAATAGTCACAACGAACTTCAGGTTAAAAATGTTGGCGTAGGTATATTTGGTTCATTAAATGGCATTGAACTCATTAAACGCATGACTGGTAAGCAGTTTGACGAGAAGCTAAAAATGGATTTGCAAGTTGGGACTTCCTATCATTACGCAGATGTATCATTTACTCAATCTAGCATTTATTCGGTGGATGTTCAACACATGACAGCTTCAACTATTGGAGGAAATATACAGCTCAAGTTGAGTTACCCTATTTTGAAAAAATTAACTTCCTCCTTGCGTTTAAAAATGATCCTGGGTTATCAGTACGCGCACACAAAAAACTTGCAATATTTAGTCAACTCTGGCTACGGAAAAACAGATTGGGTTGTGTTAGAAAAATACCCGATCACGGCCAATTTTTCAGGATTAAATGCTGGAATTGGCTTAAGTTACGAAATCAAACACCATGATAAATCAACTAATACACCATCGAAAAATGCGATTTACCTCGATATTCTTGGACAAAGTCTCTACGGTGCGTTGATGTACGAACGCATTCAAAATACAGAATCAACAAAAGTACAACATGGGCTTGCCGTTGGATTCATGTTTTTGAATCGCCTTCCCTGGGATTATTTGCGTGTGTTCACTTTGCCGCTTTCGTATAGTGCTTATTTTGATTTCAATCGCACAAAAAATT